>CALDCO010000300.1 GCA_937937185.1 uncultured Flavobacteriaceae bacterium | reverse complement strand
AAATAGTAATTTTATTTTATAAGCTTCAAAAAAGCTTACATTTTACAAAATTAGCATTTTTTTAGCTTCTAAGTGGTTTAAATTTTTTGAATTTGCTAAAAAATGCCTTTTTGCGTCCATATTTCACAATTTTGACTTCCGTAGCGCTGCTATGCAACTAAAAAATTGCTATATCTGGTCACAAAAACACTATTTTTCACTTAAATCAAAAAAGTTGAAACTACTTTTTAATATAAATTTTAGAGGTCAGTAAATAATTACGTACATATAAAAGATCTCTTTAAAATACTACTTTATAACAAGTAAAATTAAAAATCACATTAATTAACGTCTTACTACTGACCTCTATATAATTATTATTTTAAAATAAGCTTTTTAGTAACTTTAGAGTTCGTTGTTGTAATGTTTAAGAAATAAACTCCTGAAGCATAACTGCTTATATCTAATTTATAAGCGCCATTTTCTAAGTTTACTTGCTTTTGTTCTAGGATGCGTTTACCAGTAACATCAAAAACATCATAATCAAAAGTACTTAAAGAAGACTTAATATTAAATATGCCTTTTGAAGGATTAGGATAAACCGCAAAGCTATTAGCATCGAATTCGTCAATACTTAAAGTTCTGGAAGCAATTATTGGGTTATCAATTATAGCCCCTTCTTCAACCACTCTACGGTCTGTATGGAACACAAATCGATATTGAAATTTCGTTTCAGCACTAAACGCCGATAAATTATAAGAATATTCTTTAAGATCAGGGTCTGTACCCGTCCATTGTGCTCCAGGACAATTTTCGCAATTTGTTCCTGTTCCTGGTAGGGTATCACTGTTGTACCAGTTAGGATCGTTGGCAGATCCCAATACTTTCCAAGTAGCACCTTCGTCTAAAGTATATTCTACATAAACAATATCAAAATCTTCTTCCAACTCAAAGGCCAAATCAAATTTTAAAACTGGCTCACTAATCGTTGTTAAATCAAAACATTGTGAAACCAAGTAACTTTTAATACTATTGCCATGATCGCCTGCAAGGTTTGTACCATAAACCTTATTAGAAGGGTTTGCAGTATCGTTAAGTACGGTTCCAGTTGGCACCCCTCTTGTCCAGCTTTGAGTAGTCCCCTCTTCATCATAAACTAATAGTGCATCGCTTTCATTTTCAAGTGTATTCACCACGTTTACAGTACCTACATCTGTCGCTAATATTCTTTCATCTTCTGAGGAGTTATTCGTTGCATTGGCATCATTGGTAATGTTAGCTACAGCTTTAAAGGTATGAAGACCTCGATCGAACCTAAGTTCTGGTAAGCTAATGGTTTGATTAGTTTCAGAGGCAATAGTACCATTCCAGTTAAAAACGGCATCTACTCCATCTACAGTATAAGTAAGTTCTACCTCATTAATGGTATTTAATCCATTATTTCTAACCACCACTTCTGGAGTAATTCTAGTATCACAAGCGATAGTCGTATTGAAACCTTCTAAAGAAACCAGTTGAATATCGTTCGGTGCTAAGCCTTCACTAAGTACAGATTGCCATATACCGCGTCCATATGTAGCCGCAGTAATTTTTTGATCAATAATATTAATGTCTAAATCTCTTATCTGGGTATTAGGTAAACCGTTGTTAAATAATTCCCATCTTCTTGTATCATCATCATATCTATAAACCCCAATACTAGCACCCAAATACAATGCATTTTTAGGATGCGATTCATGGTGCTTAATTACATTTCTTGAAATGCCATTTGGAAGCCCCGTATTTATGCTCGAAAAATTATTTCCTCCATCGGTAGATCGGTATACATTATTACTAGTAGTTACATATATAATGTTACTATTATTATTATTCACCTCAACAGAAGTTATGTTTCTTGGGAAGGTTTCTACTTCAGAGAATGATCTCCCTCTATTAGTACTTTTACTAAGCACTCTATTAACCGCCACATACATGTTATCTGGATTAGAATCGTCTATTTCTAAGGCATCAATTTTAGCATTAAATTCAGAAGAAACACCTTCAAATCGATTTCCGTTTAGGCGGTATAATTTTGTATAGCCTGCATACAATTGGCTTTCGCTATTCATAGTAAGTGGCGTAATCCAGTTGCCCGATTCAGGACTTCTAACACTACCACTTAAATTTCTTCCAGCCGTATTAGAAATATTTAAAGACCCACCATTTTGAGTAAAACCATAATATAAATTTGAATTTTTTGGATCTACAGCAGTATCCATACCGTCTGCGCCATAATAATTTTGCCATTGGGTTTGGTTTAGCGCATAGCCTCCATTATCTTGCAATCCGCCAACCATTTTATCAGACGCTTGCTTAGAAACAGCGATTCTATAAAATTGCCCAATTTGCATACCAGCCGTTAAATCTTTAAAACTACTTCCAGCATTTGTAGATTTATAAAAACCGCCATCAGAACCCACTAATAATTCCCCATCAAAATGCCTCATATAGTGAATATCTGCATGAGTATAAGTGGCTTGGTTAGGTGCATTCCAATTATTTATTCTTCTAAAGGTACTGCTATTTCCATTTACAGTTCCTTTCCATACGTTAAGCACGCCAACATACAATGTGTTTTCGTTTGTATCTGAAACTGCAAAAGCTAAATCGTACCATGATTGAGTAGATTGAAAAATATCTCCAGTAGCCTGAAGAGAAGCCACCTGTGTGAATGAATTTCCAGAATTTGTAGACTTATAAATGCCTTTAAACGCATTACGGTTATCTGCAGCTAATACGTAAACAACATTTGGATTAGCAGGTGTTATATCTATCACTAATCTGGAAATCCCAGATGTAGGTAAACCATTAGAAACTTGACTAAATGAAGTGGCGCCATCTGTAGATTTATAAAAACGGCTAGCAGAAACCGCATAGGCCACTGAAGGATTACCTGGTTTTATTTTTAAATCTCTCATATTAGCTCCAGAAGTGCCGTTAGCCACTCTAAAGTCTTTTCCGCCACTGGTAGACTTAAAAATCCCTCTATTTGTTGCAACCGTTACAATTTGGCTATTATTCTCATTAACGTAAATATCGTTCATTGAAGACGGAGAATTATTAACATTTAAGTCTGTAGTATCCCAAGTTAGACCACCATCTGTAGATTTTAAAACACCTACACTTTCAGAATCTGATGCATCATCATCGCCAGTAGCAATGTAGATAATATTAGAGTTTTTAGGATCTATTGCAATACCAGAAACTCCTATTTGAGGTAAATTATCGGTAGTTGTAATCCATGTCGATCCACCATTGGTAGATTTCCAAATACCACCTGCTGGCGCGCCTGCATAATAGGTATTAGGATTATTAGGATCTTTTACGACCACATTTATACGCCCTTGTCCTGGAGACCAGGATCCTGTTTCAGTATGAGAAAAAGGACCAACCGCTTTCCAGTCAGAATTGCTTTGTTGTAATTGCTTCGATTTTAAATTTTCAACTTCAAGATAGGCATTCCAAAGGTCTTTAGCATTAGGAACAGTCCCATCTTCTTTTAAATGGTTTTCCCAATACGCTTCCCACCTTTTAAAGGGTTTATAACCACTACCTTTTACATTAGGGTCTCTAGTTTCCCAATACGCATTAAATGCGTTTACCCGTTCTTGAAAAGTAATAGGTTTATTTGAACTTTTCCTTGCTTGATTATTTAAATCTTTCATCCATGGGGCCTCATCGAATTGAGCTTGAGTTGTAGTAAAACTAAGAACACATGCCAGTAGTAGTAGTTTTTTCATAAAAATTTGTTATTTGTAAACAAAAATAACATAAAAATTGAAGAATTATAATAATTCAATAGTTTTACAGCCAAAATATTAATCATTTAATCGTTGTTTTTCTTTTCAACCGATTTTTTAGCAATTAACAGATCGTCTGAAGATTTTTTTAAATCGACAACCGCCTTAACTTGATCGTTTGGAATTGTAATTGATAGAACATAATGAGCGATTTTCCAATGGTTGTTTTCTCTTACTAAAACTCCAGACCCTCTACATATTTTCATTTGGGTCTCTAATAATTCGTCAAACCATACAATATGCTTCTCTTTGGAGACATAAACATTGCGCTCTAAAGGTTTAAAATGCCATGCTTTTCCTTTGTCGAAATAGGGTTTTGAAAAGGTTCTAAAGGCGTCATTCTGCCAATTTTCGGTGGCATCTGTACCTATAAAAACACCTGTTTTCGCCATTAAATTAAAATAGGCATCATAATTTGCTTCTGCAGCAGCTTCATGCCAATGATCTATAACTTCGTTTGCACTCTTTTTTATAGAATTAGTAGTCGTTCTAGTCGCCACTATTCCTCTTTTTTTTTCAATACTACAAGAGATAAAAATTAATGTAGAGAGAATGAATAATACACTATTTTTAAACATAATTAATACGGTTTTATAATTTTTTGCGCCTCTTTTTCATATTTTTTATTAATCTGTAATGTAACATTTGCTTGGGCTTCAAAAACTTCTTTTAGCGCTTGTAATCTTTCTTTTTTTGTAGTGTTAGATAATTCTAATTGCTGCTTTAACTTATAAAGTTTTGTAGTAAGCACTAAAAACCTTGCTTTAATTGGCGCTGTATTTATTGCCTCGGGAATAGTCGTTTCTAAATCATTTAGTGTAGAAGCATAAATCGCTTCATTATCAATGAAAAACGTGAAATTGGCAGTTTTAAAATCTTCAATAGCGGCAATAACATCGGTAAAAATTTGCCATGAAGCCATTTCTTTTTTTGCCTCAGTATCTAAAACATATTCAACATATTTAATGGTTTCAATATCTGTTTTATTAATGGCTAAAGTATCCTGCTCAATATTATTTTCTTGAACATTGGTTTTACTCGGTTTATTGCAACTTACTATCGCTAATAACAGAACTAAAAAATTTAAAGATTTCATTCACTTATTCTTTATGTACAAATATATCGTATTAGATACTCTTTTAATGAACTCATTTAAAAATAATGAATACCTGCTTTTATAGAATAATACCATTTTTTACCTTGAAATCTTTGTATTTTTGCTGAAAAATTAAATAATTAGAATTAAATGTCATCTCATAAAATTTTAATCCTAGGCGCTGCCGGACAAATAGGTTCTGAACTTACTGCAAAACTAAGAGCGATTCATGGAAAGGACAATGTTATTGCAAGCGATATAAATTATAATAATACGGCACTCGTTAATTCGGGGATATTCGAAATTGTAGATGCATTGAATTATGTTTCTTTAAAAGTTTGCTGTGAGAAATATAATATTGATACTATCTATTTAATGGTGGCCATGTTAAGTGCCAAAGGTGAAAAATACCCTATGAAAGCTTGGGATTTAAATGTTACATCGCTTTTTAATGTTTTAAATTTAGCTAAAGCAAAGTTTATTAATAAAATTTTCTGGCCATCGAGTATTGCTGTTTTTGGACCAACAACGCCTAAAGAGAATGCGCCACAATACACCATTACCGAACCCAATACTGTTTACGGAATGACGAAACTCATTGGAGAGCGTTGGTGCCAATATTATAACGAAAAATACGATGTAGATATTAGAAGCCTTCGATACCCCGGCATTATAAGTTGGAAAACTCTTCCTGGTGGGGGAACTACAGATTATGCTGTAGAAATCTATTATGAAGCATTAGCAAAAAAGAAATACAATTGTTTTTTAGCCGAAAACACCGAACTCCCAATGATGTATATGGACGATGCCATTGAGGCTACAGTCGCAATTATGTCTGTGCCTACTGGTGGTATTAAAATTCGTTCTTCATATAATATAAGTGCGGTTAGCTACACCCCAAAGCAGGTCGCTGAATCTATAAAAAAACACATTCCTGAATTTGAAATTTCTTATTCTCCAGATTTTAGGCAGGACATTGCAAACAGTTGGCCAAAACGAATTGATGATTCTGAAGCTCGAAAAGATTGGGGTTGGCGTCATAAATTTGATTTAGAGTTAATTACTAATGAAATGTTAAAGCAATTGTCTAGAAAATAAAATTTCGTTAACACAAAATACAATTATGGCTTGAAATTTGCGTTAAACTTTTATAATTAATTATACATTAGCGACTTAAATAATAATTCAGCCATGAAAAAAATTACTTTTTTATTTTTACTAGCATCCCTTATCTCTTTTAGCCAAGAACAATTTACTTATGGAGGCAATGGCCTTAATAAAATGTTTGTAGTAAATAAAACTGAAAACTTAACTCAACAACAGTTATTTGACAAAACAATGACTTGGATAAAAGGGAATAATAAACACTCTGATATTGCGATGACTAAGAAGGTTGAAGGAAATAATAAAATTACCTTTACGGGTTTTAAAAAGAATTATATCCATTTTAGTGCCATTGGAAATCAAATGTACTTTAATGTAAGATATACTATCGCAGTTGCTTTTAAAGATGGCCGTTATAAATTTGAAGTTATAAAAATTGAAAAAAAATCTCAAGGTCACAATCAAAAAGGACGCGACTGGTCTAACATCCCTTTAAATAATGGAAGTAAACTTTATGGAAAAAACGGAAAATTAACGCCTTTAGGTAAGGAGCAAACGGTTAAAGTTCCAAAGCTTTTAAATGAATTAAACGAGGGGTTACTTAACCATGTAAAAAGTGTTGCAAAAACGGCAGATAATGGCGATTGGTAGTAAAAAATAACATCTCTATGAGGTAACTTAACTATTAACAAAGAGGCTGTCTAAAAAGTATTTTCAATCGTCATTCTGTCCCGGAGCTTCAGGATATTTTACAATCTCATCGTGCTGTGCGTTAGCACTTTGTGAGAACCTGAACCAAGTTCAGGTTGACGAAACTAAGCTTTTTAGACAGCCTCTTTTGTTTTTCTTAAGCCTAATACCGAGCCTAAACATATAGCTAATACCATTTCCGACTTAAAATTATTACTCACTAAAATTTGTCCATTCAAATAAGAAATTAATATCGTTTTTATTTTATTATTCAAGTATAGTTACTCCCTTAGCGTTTTAGCGTAAAATGTGCTTTAAACTCTCTTCTTTCATCTGTATTAGGGTCTCTATAGTCTAATGTGAACCAGTAATCGCTAGTTGGTAATATTTCTCCGTTGTATATTCCAGTCCATCCAATTCCATTAGGTTTAAGTTGTTTTAATAACTTACCATAACGGTTAAAAATGTATATAATA
>CALDCO010000299.1 GCA_937937185.1 uncultured Flavobacteriaceae bacterium | reverse complement strand
TTTCGTCACTGTGGCTCACGTTACTACAGGAAAGTTTAATATTTTTTGTAAAATTAGAGCGAAAAATACGGAGCACGCTAAAGATATTATTTTTATGTTAGATGATATCGATGGTGTTTATAGAACCGAAACAATGATTTCATTAGAAGAAAGCATTAATGATAAAAAACGTTTGATGCACGATATTTTTAATGAATTAAATTAAAAAGCAATAAAAAACGCTTAAACAAATTAAACAGTTTAGGCGTTTTTATTATGTTGTAGTTTCTGACGGGTTAAGAAATTATGTTTAAGTAGGTCTTCAATACCTAGGGTTGCTTTTTATTGATAGCAGGTTTTCTTGCTTAAATAATGCGACTTCAGCTTAAGAAAATTCAAGTCACTTCGAGTGAATTTATGGAGCTTAGCGCAATAAATTTGTATCGAGAAGACTAGATGCCACTACGAAAAGTTCTCTATACATTTTTCTCCATTTCTTTTCGAAAAACACTCGAACTGACGATGATTTTCTTTTTAATTCTCAATAAATTACCCTCGTCACTTCAAGTGAATTCACGGAGCTTAACGTCCCTAATATTTGTATCGAGAAGACTTGATGCCACTACTAAAAGTTCTCGATACATTTTTCTCCATTTCTTTTCGAAAAACACTGGAACTGACGATGATTTTCTTTTTAATTCTCAATAAATTACCCTCGTCACTTCGAGTGAATTTACGGAGCTTAGCGCAGTAAATTTGTATCGAGAAGACTAGATGCCACTTCGAAAAGTTCTCGATACATTTTTCTCCATTTCTTTTCGAAAAACACTCGAACTGGGGGTGATTATCTATAAATGCTCGCGTCACTTTGAGTGAATTTATGGAGCTTAGCGCAATAAATTTGTATCGAGAAGACTAGATGCCACTACGAAAAGTTCTCTATACATTTTTCTCCATTTCTTTTCTAAAAACACTCGGACTGATAGTTATTATCTATAAATTGCTCGCGTCACTTCGATTGAATTTACAAAGCTTAACGTCCTAATATTTGTATCGAAAAGGCTAGATGACACTACTAAAAGTTCTCTATACATTTTTCTCCATTTCTTTTCGAAAAACACTCGAATTGTGGATGATTTTCTTTTTAATTCTATATAAATTGCGCGTCACTTCAAGTGAATTTACAGAGCTTAACGTCCTAATATTTGTATCGAGAAGACTTATTATGTTAGATCGTATTTAATAAAAGAAAAGACTGTCGTTTCTGACAGTCTCTTCCACCTTAAAAAAATAAACAAAACAAATTAAAATAGTTGGTTGTGATTTAATTGGTAATAGCTAAAGGGTTTTTATTTTTTAATAATTTAGAATGCATTTATGGTTGTTATTATTTTTTATTTAATTGTTCTAGTAAATAATTCTACTCTTATATTGTCTTTATTGTTACTGCTCAATTTGTACGCCCTTTTTAAATCTTTGGGTATAATTCTAGAGGCATTAACTCTTTGCTTTACTGAGTAATCGTGGACAAATTTAGTTCGTACCTGACTTAGGTTTTTCTTCTTTGTTTTTTTACCTCTCGAATCCGTAGTAAAGTAGTTGTCTTTGTTTGCTATACTATCATCACAAAATCCATGAACCGATACATTATCGATATCTACAGTGTTAGTAGTTTTAATAAAAGTGATAAGCTTAGCAGACTCTTCATTAGTACTGGTATTAAAGAAAGCCTCATAAGATAATAAAGAAGTATTCTCATTGGCGAAAGCAAAAGAGAAAGATAAAATTAAAACGAGAGTAGTTAAATAGGTTTTCATAATGTAATAGATTTGTTGGGCTCTGTAAACATAACACCGAGAAGCGTTTTAGGAATAAAAAATTTGTTGATCTCCCAATAATTATCGATAAAGTGCACAAAAACAGATTAAATGTAAAATATAATCGATAAAAAATAGTGTCATACATACATAAATATGTGTATTTCATGGAGTATATAAATAGCGCTACTAGAAATGCTAAGAAAGTAAGGAGAGATAATTTCTATTAAAATCACTTAATTTTTTTAAGCATTTTACTTATTATCATTGCACATATAATTGCAGTAATTAGTAATACAAAACCGAATAAAGTTTTTCCGTAAATAAAGTTACCAGTAGCAAAAAGCATACAGTATACGCCAATAATACCAAAAACAAATCCTACTATTTTATTGCCAAAACCTTTAAATTTAGAATCATTTTCAAAAATTAATTGGTTAAACGATTTTAAAGTATCTTCATCTGTAGGTGGGGTTAATAAGGTAACAATTACCCATCCTATGGTAGTAATAACGACTCCAGCAACTAATTGCCAATGTCCTGCGAGTGTTATTATAGGTGTCTCTAATTTTCCATTAATAAAAAAGAATAGCGCAATAATAAAGGAGATTACCATAGCAGCTATTTCACTTAAGGGATTTATGCGACTCCAAAACCAACGGAGTATAAAAAGTAACCCTGTACCTGCACCTATTTGTAGTAAAAGGTTGAACACATCTTTAGCAGATTGTAAATAAAAAGAAAATAGTGCTGCACAAAGCATTAATACCACTGTAGAAATTCTCCCTACCAATACTTGTTCCTTATCTGTAGCTTCAGGTTTTATAAATCGTACGTAAAAATCGTTTACAATGTAAGAACTTCCCCAGTTTAGTTGTGTGGAAATGGTACTCATAAATGCAGCAATTAATGAGGTGAGTACAATGCCTATTAATCCTGCCGGCAAATAAGTCATCATGGCCGCATAAGCCACATCGTGTCCTTGCATTTCGGCAGATAAGTTAGGAAAAGCAGTTGAGATGCTATTCAAACTTGGAAATAAAACCAAAGAACCCAAACCAACAATAATCCAAGGCCATGGTCGTAATGCATAATGCGCAAAGTTAAAAAACAGAGTGGCCCATAGCGCATGCTTTTCATTTTTGGCCGCCAGCATGCGTTGTGCGATATAGCCACCGCCACCAGGCTCAGCACCTGGATACCAAGTACTCCACCATTGAACTGCTAAGGGAATAATTAATAAAGTGATTAAAGCTTCAGTATTATTAAAATCGGGAAAAAATGCCAATTTATCTTTTACATTTTCATGTGTTAAAAGAGCGGTAATACCATCTATTTCTGGAAGATTAACAATATAAACCGTTGCCCATACACTGCCAATCATGGCAATTAAAAACTGAATAAAATCGGTTATTAAAACCCCTTTTAACCCACCTAAAGCAGAATAAAAAATGATTATGATTGAAGAATATATAAGCGTTTGCTCTTGTGAAAAACCGAGCAGAATATTTGCGATTTTTGCACCAGCTAAGCACACCCCTGCCAT
Organism: uncultured Flavobacteriaceae bacterium; assembly: GCA_937937185.1. GTDB lineage: Bacteria > Bacteroidota > Bacteroidia > Flavobacteriales > Flavobacteriaceae > JAHDGB01. Next base: position 1,717 of record CALDCO010000299.1, on the reverse strand, counting down.
GGTAACAATATTAAAAAAAACGCCCAAATAGATGGCCCTAAAACCACGAAGAAACCCAGCCATTTTTCCGCTGTAGCGTAATTCATAAAACTCTAAATCGGTAGTAATGCCACTTTTGCGCCATAGTTTAGCATAAAAAAACACCGTTAACATTCCTGTGAATAACATTGCCCACCAAACCCAATTACCAGAAACCCCATCTTTTCTTACCAATTCGGTAACTAAACCAGGAGTATCTGCTGCAAAAGTGGTAGCGACCATACTAACGCCTAAAAGCCACCAAGGCATGTTGCGGCTAGAAAGAAAGAATGATTTCGAGTCTGTTCCCGCTTGTTTAGAAACATACAGTCCTATGCCTGCGAAAAGCAACAAGAAAAAAATTATAATTAGCCAATCGAGAGTTGATAAAATCATGCTTTTAGTTTAATAATGGTACAGCACCATTTAAATTTTGAAATTTATACCATAAAACAGGGGTTTCGCTGCTCTATTTCATAATAAAATAAGAATAGGGCCTATTGTGCTTCGGTTTTCTTATTCATTAATTTCAAAATCTAATTGGAGATAACAAACCTATTCATTTATTGGTAAATAAAAAAAGAGGAGTTGTTTTATTTCTTTACTACATTCATTCGGTTTTTAAGATAACCAGGTTTTAGATTTTGAATGTTTCGCAAATATGAAAAGAAAAATTGAAAAAACAATAATCATAATGGTCATCACTAAACTGCTTATATAATTATTAATTAAAGTATATCCTGTTAAAATAAATACCGTTAATAAGGAGATTAAAAGCAGGCTATAAGCGATTTTTTTTCTTAGTAATAAACCTATACACCCTATAAGTCCAGAAAAAACTGAAATTGCAAAGGCAGCAGTAATTATTGCGGGCATATTAGCATCGATTTCTAATTGCTCTGCGCTATACATCGCCCTGTAACTTTCTGTATTATAAGCTTGTTGTAAATAGGCGTTAACACCCATTCCATTCCATAAGAGTCCCAGAGCACTAACCACCCAAAACCAAATTGGCGGCTTTTGTTTTAATGAATTTGACATTGTTTTAGTTTTTAAAAATGAATAACTACCGCATCAAGGTATAAAAAATTTTACCATCATTATTAAATTACGTTACTTGCCACTTCTATGGCATTTAATAAAAAATTCTATTACCTAATAACCCTTCAGTATTTAGGCTATCGTTTTCACGGTTGGCAAAAGCAACCCGATGTGAAAACCTTACATTTAATGGTAGACCGTACGCTAAATTATATTTTAGATGGCAAACGTTTTAAAACATTGGCCTCTGGTAGGACCGATGCAATGGTATCTGCTCAAGAAGCTGCCATAGAGCTTTTTATTTATGAACCCATTAAAGATTTTGATGCATTTTTAGCACTTTTTAACTACAATTTACCACAAGACATCAGGGCGCTTACTATGCGAGAAGTAGATGCCAATTTTAATATTATACAACATTCTAAAGTAAAAGAATACTTGTATTTATTTGCTTTTGGAGGGAAATATCATCCCTTTTGCGCGCCCATAATGACCACGATATTAGATGCGCTTGATATCGAATTAATGAAAAAAGGGGCTAAATTATATGAAGGCTTGCATGATTTTAAAGCCTATTGTTTTAAAGCGACAAATGAAGGGATTTACAATCGCGAAATTTTAACTTGTGAAATTGTAGAAAACGAATTATTTAAAGCAA
>CALDCO010000298.1 GCA_937937185.1 uncultured Flavobacteriaceae bacterium | reverse complement strand
ATACAAGCGGCCGTAATTACACTAATTAGTATTGGAATAAAAAAGTATTTCCAAAGATTTAATTTTGAAATAAGATTAAAAGTGCCTGTGTAAGCTTTTATACCGGAAAATATATTTTTTATCATAGTATTTTCTATTACGAGTCTTTAAACTCCCATTTATTTTATTTACTAGACGCCTTAGGCAAAATAATGTTACATAGCGTACTAAAAACCTAAACACCACTCGTTTTATACGCCTTTACGGCATCGATAAATGCTTTGGCATGATCTAACGGGATATTTGGAAGAATGCCATGTCCAAGATTTACAATATATCTGTCTTTACCAAATTCATTAATCATTTGATGTACCATTTTTTTAATTTCTGAAGGCGGAGAAAACAAACGTGTTGGATCAAAATTTCCTTGTAAGGTGATATTGCCACCTGTTAAATAACGTGCATTTCTGGCTGAACAAGTCCAATCGATTCCCAAAGCACTAGCGCCAGATTTTGCCATCGTATTTAAAGCAAACCAACATCCTTTTCCAAAGGCAATAACTGGAGTTTCGTCTTTTAATGCCTCTATAATTTGTTGAATGTATTGCCAAGAAAAGGTTTGATAATCGACTGGAGAAAGCATACCTCCCCAGGAATCGAAAACCTGAACCGCATTAACTCCTGCTTTTACTTTTTCTTTAAGATACGCAATAGTAGTATCGGTTATTTTTTGTAATAATTGATGTGCTGCAATAGGATTGGTAAAACAAAATTCTTTGGCTTTATCAAAATTTTTACTGCCTTGCCCTTGTACACAATAGCAAAGTATCGTCCAAGGCGACCCAGCAAAACCTATTAAAGGAATTTCATTGTTTAATTTCTCTTTAGTGGCTTTTATGGCTTCATAAACGTAACTCAATTCGTCTTTTACATTGGGAACAATAACATTGTCTACCGCTTTTTGAGAACGAATAGGGTTTGGTAAATAAGGCCCAAAATTAGGTTTCATTTGCACTTCAATATTCATGGCTTGCGGTATGACTAAAATATCGCAAAACAAAATAGCGGCATCCATGCCGTATCGGCGAATGGGTTGCACTGTGATTTCACTTGCTAATTCTGGTGTTTGGCAACGTGTAAAGAAATCGTACTTTTCTTTTATAGCCATAAATTCTGGAAGATAACGCCCAGCTTGACGCATCATCCAAACTGGCGGCCGCTCTACCGTTTCGCCTTTTAAGGCTCGTAAAAATAAATCGTTTTTTATCATTTTAGCTATTGGCCAGTAGCGGTTAGCTATTAGCTGTTTTTATTTTGTTAATTAATCCATTAATCATTTTTTCTAAGAAGTTTAAAATAGCTTCTAATTTAAAATGTTTTTTATCAAAAATAGGTCTCGTCTCAAAGCTTCGCCAGACCGTATTTTGTCACCTCGAGCCTTTCGCCTATCTCAAGACTGGCTATAGTAGAGAGATTTTAAACATAATGTTCATTCACCAACTCAATCACACTCTCGACCGTAGGGATTTTCGCCACTCGTACGTCTTTAAAATGTTTCCTGGCTTCTTTTGCTGTTGTTTCACCAATACAATAAGCAATTCCATTTGCCGTATTATTTTGTTTATAGCTTTTTACTGTTGAAGGACTATAAAATAAGACGCCTTCTATGGTATCGTCTATTTTTTTACTGTTAAATTTAGTTTGATAGGCTTCAATTTCAGTGACATTTATATTATTTTCGTCTAAAATTCTTGGCAAGTCATCTAGTCTTAAATTGCTACAAAAATAAGTAACTTCGGTGCCTTCAATATATTCGACGAGATAGTGGGCTAATTTTTCAGCATTTTTTTCAGTATGTTTTACTTTTCCTATTCTCTGTTCTACTAAGCGTTTTGTTCGCCTTCCAACACAGTAAATATTTTTAAATTGTAATTCTATTGCCGAAAAATTAGTAAGTAATGCTTCAACGGCATTTTTGCTCGTAATAATTACATTTTCTGTTTCGGTTTTAAAGTGTCTTGGAGGGATTCTGTTTAGACTAATTTTTATAAAATCATGACTTTGCGCGACTACTTTTTCATGAAACAATAAACGTTGGTCTTCTGTAAACAATTTTGTTGAAAATACAGTAGGCTTTCTCTGCGATTGTTTAACGGTATCCATTAAACGTTTTCCGCCTTTTTCAATGACATAATCGGCACTCCATTTTGCTAAATCGTGATGACTGCCAAGCTTTTTGGTTTTCTTTACCGTTATTTTTTTAGTGCCATCGGTACTTAATAGAATGCCTTCAAAATTAACTTCTTCCTCTTTAATAAAGGCAAGTGCACCAATAGGTGCTGTACAGCCACCTTCAAGTCGGTTTAGAAATTCACGTTCAATGGTGGTACATATTTCGGTTTCATGATCGTTTATTTCTGCACAAATGGCTCTTATTTCTTCGTCGTGTTCAAGCGCCGCAATCATAATAGTGCCTTGCGCAGGCGCAGGGATCATCCAATTTAAATTTAAGGCTTCCTCGGGTCTTAATCCCAATCTGCCAATACCAGCTGCCGCAAAAATAGCGCCATTCCAATGTTTGGTTTGTTCTAATTTTTCAAGGCGCGTATTTACGTTACCACGAATGTCTTCTATTTTATGTGTGGGATAACGGTTTAACCACTGCGCGCGACGGCGCAAACTGCTGGTTGCAATAACAGCATCTTTAGCGGCTAGAAACTCTTCATTATTTTTATAAACTAAAGTATCTCTTACATTTCCGCGTTTTAAAACGGCAGCTTGCACAATTCCTTTAGGCAAAGCTGTAGGCACATCCTTAAGCGAATGTACTGCAATATCGACCTCATTATTAAGCATTGCAATATCTAAGGTACGCGTAAATATTCCTGTAATTCCCAATTCATAGAGTGGCTTATCTAAAATAACATCTCCAGTAGATTTCACGGGGACTAATATGGTTTTATGACCGAGATGTTCCAGTTGATGTTGTACCACTTTGGCTTGATAGCGTGCTAAATCACTATCTCGAGTACCAATTCTAATTGTTTTTGCCATGTTTAGTGGTTTCAAGCTGAAAAACTTTCTTGATCAATTCTAGACTTTCGTCGGCAGAGACTTCTTCGTCCTTTAAATGATGAGCGAAATGGTTGGTTATTTTTTGAATAATATTATTACTAATTAACCGGGCTTGTTCTTCATTGAAATTTGTAGTTTTTTTACGTTGTGTTTCTAATTCGGAGCTAGCAAAACTAGAGAGCTTTTCTTTTAGCGCTTTAATAGTTGGTGCAAATTTCCTGGTTTCAAGCCAGCTATTAAATTCAGCTTTAATGGTTTCTATAATGTCTTCGGCTAAGGGAATGTGTTGTTTTCGTCGCTCTAGTGTTTCATCGGTAATTTGCGATAAATCATCTAAATGTAATAGTCTAACATTGTTTAGTTCGGTAACATTGGGATCTACATTTTTAGGGATGGATAAATCTAAAATTAATAAGTCTTTTTTAGATTGAATAAGGTATTTGTCTATTGTGGGGTTTTGTGCGCTAGTGGCAACAATTAAAACGTCGGCATTATTTATTTCTTCTTGAAGCTGTGAGTAGTCTTTAACAATTAAATTAAACTTTCCAGCCACAGCCTCGGCTTTATTCTTTGTTCTATTTATTAGTGTAATATGCTCATTTTTGGTGTGTTTTACAAGATTTTCGCAAGTATTACGACCGATTTTTCCAGTTCCAAAAAGCAAAATATTTTTATTAGAGATGTTCTTTACTTCCCTCATTATATAGCGCACAGAGGCAAAAGAAACGGAAGTTGCGCCAGAAGATAATTCGGTTTCGGTTTTTATTCGCTTACTAGCTTGAATAACAGCATTAATTAAACGTTCGACAAAGGGGTTTAATAAGTTGTGTTTTCTTGAAAGACGTGCACTTACTTTTAGCTGACTTATAATTTCAAAATCGCCTAAAATCTGACTGTCTAAGCCTGAGCCAACACGAAACAGATGAGAAACGGCTTCCCTATTTTTATACACATGAGCCACTTTTTGAAATTCTTCTACAGTCCCTTTAGTATTATCACAGAGTAATTGAATAAGTTGAAAAGGGTGTTGCGCAAAACCATATAATTCTGTTCTGTTACATGTAGAAGTTACGATTAAACTTTCTATATTATTTGTTTTTGCTTGATTAAGTAAGGCTTGTTTAGCAGCTTCATCTAAACTAAAATGACCTCTAATTTCAGCATCAGCTTTCTTATAACTCAATCCTATAGCATAGAAATAAGTGCCTCTTGATATGTTGTATTGCTTCATTAAATACAGGGAAACGATTCCAAATGCAAAAATAGGTGGGTGATCTCTTAAAAAGTAACGCTTAAAGAACTATTAATATCGTTTGTGGTTTTTAAGCGTTATTTTTTTACTAATTAGTATAAATAGCCTATTATTGTAATAATAATCAATGATTCATTTTATATAATTTAGAATAAATCTAAATAAAAAAATCAATATTCAAATGAATAGTAACGAAAAAAGTGTCGCTGAAGGAACTTTTTCTGAAATAACTGTAGACGATGGTTTTTATGTTTTAACCTACCAAAACGAAAACAATAAGGTTAAAGTCATTGAACGTGAGATAGATCGTAGTTACATTCAGTTTCATTTTTGTTTAAAAGGAGAAAGTAAATTTAAATTTAACAATGGCGACTATGTATTAAATATTATAGAAGAAACGACATTACTGCTTTACAATCCACAACGGGATTTGCCCATACATCTTGAAATGCATCCCAGCTCATGGCTCGTTTCGGTTTTGGTCCCCATTAAAAAATTTCATGGTCTATTTTCTCAAGAAGCCGATTATATCACATTTTTAAGTGAAGATAATAAGGATAAGAAATATTATAGAGATGGTAAAATATCGCCTTCTATGGCCATTGCTTTAAATCAAATCATTAACTTTAATTTAAATAAATACATAAAACCGTTATATATTAAGGGGAAAGTATACGAAATACTAGGTCTTTATTTTAATAGAGGTGAGGATGCTAACACAGAGCAATGTCCTTTTTTAGTCGATGAGGCAAATGTGATTAAAATACGACAGGCAAAAGACATCATAATTAATAGAATGGTTGAGCCACCAACTTTACAAAAATTATCTAATGAAGTGGGGTTGAGTTTAAAAAAGTTAAAAGAAGGCTTTAAACAAATTTACGGAGACTCTGTTTATAGTTTTTTATTTGATTATAAAATGGAAGTCGCTCGTAAGTTACTAGAAACAGGAAGTCATAATGTGAATGAAGTGGGCTTAAAAGTAGGCTACAGCACTTCTAGTCATTTTATTGCTGCTTTTAAAAAGAAATATGGCATTACTCCAAAAAAGTACATCCAATCTTCCATATAATAATACTTCCTTCTCGCTTAAAATTACCGTATAATAAAAAACTCTAAATGATAGCATCTCACTTAGAGTTTTTATTGAACTCCTCTTGAGTTCATTATTTGTTAGAGCGTCTTTATTATTGTAACACCATAATTTTTTTCGTCGTTATTTTATTAGACTTTTCTAATCGCATTAAATACATGCCCTCTGCAAATGACTGAATACTTAAGGTGTTGTTTTTACTATTCAATTTACCCTTTAAAATTACTTGACCAACCATATTAACTATTTCGTAATTTACAGCGTTTTGCGGCTGCTCTTTTAAGTCAACATGCAATACATTTTGCGCTGGATTTGGATATATGCTTATAGTATCCTCTACTACGGTTTCGTCATTACTTAAAACCGCGCAAGCAGGTTTATTCTTATTTATTTCAATTACGACAGAAGAAGTAATATTATCGAAACTCTCATTGATTAAACATCCGTCACTGTTATCTAATTCTATGTTTTGGCTGTTTGGATAATTTCCTGCGTATAAGGTTATCTTAAGGCACTCTGGAATGAGAACAGAAGATAATCGATCATTAGGGAATTTTTGAATAAATTCTTGGAAAGGGTATATTCCTGGTTCAAAAGTGGCGCTTACGCCTTCATAATCGCAATCTCCAAATAAGGTTACTCCATTTTGGTTAGTAGATACTGGTACATTGGCTTTTTGGAATCCGGTTCCTTGAGAACCAGCTAATACATAAGGCTTATCTTCATTTGAAATATCAATGGCGTTAAATAATGGGTAAGCCGAATCATGAATTTTTGAAGACCAATTTTGCCCACCATCTTTAGAGTACCAAATGCCATTACTGCCCTCTCTATTTCCGCCAGAACCCATAGCACTGGAAGAAGTGGCATAGATGACGTCTGAGTTTTTAGGCATTATCGCTACTTGTCTCATGTACTTATCTGTGAGTAATTTTGTCCAACTATTACCTTGGTCTTTGCTTACAAATAACCCTCTATCTTCTCCTTTCCCATAAACGCTAACATATACCCAATTTTCATTGTTGGGATCGGTTACAATATCAAAAATACCTTTATAACTATTCGATCTAATATTAAGTACGTCTGAGTCAGCTGGTAAGTCGTTAAGACTGGTTTTTGTCCAATTCGCTCCTTTATCTGTCGATTTCCATAAGCCTTTAGATCCGCCTGCATATACTATATTTCCATTAAATTGATCTACTGCGGTGAATACGCAAAAACGATTATCTAATACTTTTTTCCAACTAACCCCATCATTAGTGCTTTTATAAACGTCTCCATCAGCCGCTATATAAAGTGTTCTGTTATTTATTGCACTATTAACATCTATAGAAAGACCATTTACGTCCTTATTTGTTTCTATTCCTGTATGCACTTCAACCCAACTTGTACTTTCTCCTTTATCGGTACTTTTTAGAACAAAGCCTTTTTTTGCTGTTGCCCAAACTACATTTTCTCTGCCAGGATCGGCAATAATTGAATGAAAACTACCTCCTTTTTTATTTCCCCAACCATATTTACCGTCCTCGAGATTACAATTTTCCCATGAAACGCCTTTATCTAAGCTTCTCCATATTCCCATATCCGCTAATCCCAAATAAATAATATCAGGATTTTTTCGACTTATCACCACGTCTACATTTACTAAATTGTCTATACCATTACTTTGCCACCCTAGAGCGCCTACTTTTTTACCATGAAGGACTTTAAAGTTGCGACCGCCATCTTTAGAGCCTGCAATAAATTGGTTCGTGTAGGTATAAAAATTGTTTGGGTTTGATAAATCTTCTCCAACTCCTCTACCGTAACCATCTACTGTACCGCCGTAAGTGCTTTGAAGGCTGCCATGAAATGCTTTTTCCCAATTACCAACATCACTTATTTTTTCAAAAGAATTCCCGCCATTAGTAGATAATCTCGTTCCAGATTTGGAATTCCATGTTGCTGTTGCCCGCACTTCGATAATTGTTATATTTGAATTGTTAGGATTAATGTGAATCACCCCACCTTGATCTTGCACTTTTGACCAAGTGTTTCCTCCATTGGTACTTTTATAGAGTTTACTACCAAGACCATCTATCCAAAATCGACCATCACAATCTGCCTTAACTGTTGTGAGATACATGGTGTTTGAATTATTAGGGTCTATAGCGAAATCAGCCACTTCTGTAAACCCTTCAAAATCGTTGTTAGCGGTTATATTAGTCCATGTCACCCCGCCATTAGTACTTCTGTATACATCTGCAACAGCACAAGTAGGTCTCCCTTTTCCAGTCACAGCAAATACTTTATTTGAGTTATTTGGATCTACAACCATCTTTATAATTCTTGTTTCAGGCAGGTTTGTATCTACTCTTGCCCAACTTTCGCCAGTATCGGTAGTTTTGTATATCTCGGCATTTTGCGTATTCCAGTTGCCTCGATGGCTTGAGGCATAACCCACAGCGGGGTTATTTGCACCAAATTCAATATCAGTAATGTAACCTCCAGTATTAACAGTGTTGTACCATGACTCGCCACCATCTGTGGTTTTGTTTATACCACCACTAGCGATGAACATAATATCGCCATTGGTTTTATGAAATCCTATTCCCGAGACATGTGTCCCTATAATACCTTTACTTGCTCCCATAACATCCCAAGAAGCACCACCGTCTTTACTTCTGTAGGCACCACTTAGATCACTACCCGCTAGGACGATTCCAGATTTACTGGCACCAATACAGCTAAACCAGCCCCCGCCACCAGGATTGGTTCGCGTCCAGCTGTGGGATTGACTTTGTGCATTTTGAAAGGAAAAACTCATAGCTATTGCTAAAAGTAAGTAGCTCATAAAATGGTTATAAGCGGCTTTTTTGTAATTTTGTTTCATCTTTTTCATCATTGAATACTTGTTTAAAAATAAGTTCATGTTATTTAGGGTTGTTATTTTGAGACTCTCGTTTGAAATAACGTTTATACATTTCAGTTATTTAGTATACACAATAAAAGTTTCTGCTTCGTTGTGTTACAACATATAGTCACAGAATTACTAAAAAAAATGTAGTACGATTATCAAATTTAAGCTCTCAAGCCAAATCTACCGATATTCTTTAGATTCATCAAAAAAAGCAGGTGAAGTACTTTTTTTTAACGGTAAAGTTGATTTTAATTGAAATCATTGATGTTTATAGCAAATTTTATTTCAAAAATGAAAGAAAGCTTAACTGAATCCATTTGTATCCATTAATTGCACAACTGGAAACAACACCGAACATAGCTATGAAGCCTACCGTTTTTTTTCGTAAGAAATTATTTTGAGCTTAAAATTTTAGCATTTTCACTATGAATTCTTTCCATTTGATTTTCACTAAGAGGTTTAGAAAAGAACACCTCTTTTTTAAATTTGGTTTGTGTTTGCTTAAGCTGAGGGTCTTTAACATCTAAGCTTAAATCACAATCAAACCTCGCAAGAATGGTATGGTCCTTGCTCCAATCATCGGCCGCATTATCAAAATGCGATAGCCCCCAAGTAATTCCTCGGCCATTTCCATTACTATCGAATGCATCGGGCACACAAGGCCCAGCCGCAATAGGCAATAAAGCGGTTACAGAAGCCATACTAAAATTAACCCCATCTGGAGCGTACTGTATGGTGTTCGCTTCATTACCATTTCGAATAACTAGGGTTGCGATTCCCGCTTCGAAAGGAAAATATGCAGTTTCATGACCAGAATTTAATACTGGATTTAATGGGTGTTTTTTAAAAGGTCCCAAAGGGCTATCTGCTATCGCTAAACCATTTACGCACAAATAATCTGGTCGATCTCCAAAAGCAGCTTTGTAGTACAAATAAATTTTTCCTTGATATACCAACGGATAAGGATCGTGAATAGAAAATTGATCCCAAGTTCCTGGTGCTCCATTTTCAACTACAATTTTATTTAATGGTGTCCATGGCCCATCAGGAGAATCGGCATAGGAAAGCGTTACTGGGCAGTGATCGCCTTTTTTTCCACTAGCTTCTATAAATCCCTGATAGTAAAGATAGTACTTTCCTTTAAACTTTAAAATATCTGGAGTTGCTACCGAGCGCCATCCCACAACGGGTTTTGCAGGTCGCGATACCGCCACACCTTGCTCTTCCCAAGTAAATCCATCTTTACTGGTAGCATACCATATGTCACATAAATCCCAATCTGTTGAAGGAATTTCATCTGTGGACAAATGTGCATTTCCGTAACCAACTGGCGGGTATTTTGTGTGTCTTTTGGTATACCAAACGTAGTATTTCTCATTTTCAATAATAATCTTGGAGGGATCTCTACGAGAGATTGTTCCATCGCCCCCATGATAATCAAACCCTTTTAAGGGCGTATAAGCAAAATTCGTAAACAGTTCGTTATCTTCTGGACGAGGTGTTTTATAATCTGTATATAACCGTTCCATGGCTTTACTTAATGGCCTATCGGGCTTTGTTTGAGGAATATCCCAAGGGAAACCTCCTATCGCATTAATATCAACCTGCTCATTAAGCACATTGTTTTCTGCACCGGTTTTAGGAGTTATTGATTGCTGTTTACAACCAATAGTTAGTAAACTTAACATAATAGATAAACAAATAAATCTTAAAGAAACATACATCGTTATTATTTTTTATTCCAGTCTTTAAAAATGGCCTTGATCTGCTGGTAAGCTTTTTTCTTTTCTCTTTTTTCATTGACTACTCCCCATTCTCTATACCCAGATACTGGAGTCCCTTTATAATTACTTCTATAGTCATTATAAGACCACAACGATACTCCTACTAAAAAAGGAAACTTTTTTAGCTGATGTAAATCATTGATCAGTTCTTCCGACAATTGCCCCTCTGGAGCTGGCCCAATTTGAGATCCTCCAATTTCGGACATAAAAATAGGCTTTCCTGGAAATTTCTCATGTGTTTGGGTTGCCGCTTTAACAGCATCTCCATAAGAGTTAATAGATATAAAATCTAATTTTTCAAATGGTTCATTGGTAACATCTGCATTGTTGCCATAAGCAGTAAGACTCACATAAGTTTTTAATCGTGTTTGGTCTAATGCTTCAACATAATCCAACATAGAATCAATGTACTCATACTGGTCTTTAGTAAGTGTTTTATCTGCCCACTCACCTTCTGGGTCTCTTAGTTCATTCCCCACACTCCAACCTATTACCGATGGGTGATTAAAATCTCTTGTGATCATTTCTTTCATCCATTTTTTTGCCAACGGACTATCTTTAAAAGCTTGCGGATCGTCATCGCCCCAAACAGGTATTTCTTGAATTAAAAGATACCCTTCTCGGTCGCAGAATGCCAATAAGTTCTCTGACAGCGGCGCGTGCATTAACCTCGATAATCTTCCTCCCAAAGCTTTAATGTCTTTCATATCTGCTTGTACTAGGCTATCTGGTTCGGTATTACCAAATTTAGGATGGTCATGTACGCGGTTTAATCCGTTAGCATACAATGGTTTATTATTTAAAAACAACTGCTCTCCTTTAACTTCTATCTTTCGGATTCCAAAACTATCCCTAAGCGTATGCACTACTTCCCCATTAATCTCTAATTTAGAAACTAACTCATGTAAATTAGGGCTATCAACCTCCCATAATTTATAAAGATGTAATGATACAGGATAACTCATCTCTGTTTCAAGAGTATTTCCTCCACCAACTTTAACCAGAACTTCTCCCAATACGACACCGTTTATGTAAGATGTTATTTTTACTTCAACCTCGTCTTTATCAAAATTTTCAACCTTATGCTTTATATTAAATTGAATTTGTTGATTTTCAAAATTTGGAAGAGCTTCTATATGCTGATATTGCATTCTTACTTCATCAAAAGCTTCTAGATAAACCGATCTGCTAACACCTCCCCATGCCCACCAAGCGCCTCGTTTGTAGGT
>CALDCO010000297.1 GCA_937937185.1 uncultured Flavobacteriaceae bacterium | reverse complement strand
ACTACAGATCGCACATTTTTTATATACTATATTTATGCTATTTATTGTAAGTTTATAGTATGAAAACAAAAACGTATTCTCCTGGTATTTTACAATACATTCCTTTTTTTTATGTGATTTGGTCTGATGATTTATTGTCTTATTCTGAAGTTTCTGTGGTAAAAAAAGCAATAGAACAAGACGATACTCTCAAAAAAGAAGATTATAATTACCTCATAAAACACTTAGATAAAAAGGCACCACCTGCTAATCAAGAACTAAAAAATTGGAAAAAAGTAATTTCTAATTCAAAGATAAAATTGGTTGAAAGTGATACCTATCCGCTGGCAACCTTTAGTCAAAATGTACTCTGTCAACATTTTACCGATTGCCCATTCAATACACATTTAAAAGATATTGAAGTGACGCTTGGTATTCAGCCAAATCATTATAAGCACTTATTTGAAATAGCTACTGTAAAAGAAATTACTTCTAACTATTACAATGCCACTGAAATAGATAAGCTGCTAAAAGGTGATCATACGGCCGTTGTTGATGCCTTTAGAGCGGTATTAAAGAATCCTATTTTTAAATGGGATATTAAAAGAGATAAAGAAACGTTTAGAGCGCATGTACTAAAACAGGTAGAATTTTTAGCCAATAAAGGTTATGGCGCCATGGCATACCCTAAGCAGTATGGTGGAACAGGGAATATGCCTGGATATGCCGCCATTTTTGAAAACATGATGTATGTAGATGGCAGCATGGCTATAAAATTTGGAGTTCAATTTGGCCTTTTTGGCGGAAGTATTCAAAAATTAGGCACTAAAAAACATCATGATGCTTATCTCTCTGAGACTGGTAAAGCCAAGCTTTTAGGCTGTTTCGCGATGACTGAAACAGGTCATGGGTCGAATGTAAGAGGCGTTAAAACGACAGCGACCTACGATAAGGAAACCGACAGCATTGTTATTCATACCCCAGGAAAAAATGATAATAAAGAATACATTGGGAATGCTCTGCACTCCTCAATGGCTTCTGTTTTTGCTCAATTAATCGTAGGAGGAGAAAATCATGGTGTTCACGCCATTTTAGTCCCTATTCGCGATACAGAACACCAATTAATGCCTGGAGTAACCATAGAAGATAATGGCTATAAACTGGGCCTTAATGGTGTCGATAATGGTAAAATTTGGTTTCATCAAGTACGCGTCCCAAGAGAAAATTTATTGAATAAATATGGTGATATTAAACCAGATGGTACTTACTATTCTGATATAAAAAACCCAAGTAAACGGTTTTTTACCATGCTAGGCACCTTAGTTGGAGGTAGAATTTGTGTGGCACGTGCGGGACTTGGTGGTGCCAAAAAAGCCCTTGCCATTGCAGTAAAACATGCACTAAAAAGAAGGCAATTTAATGACAGTATTAAGGTACAGGAAGATTTGTTAATGGATTTTCCTAGTCACCAATTGCGTTTAACTCCAGCAATAGCGAGCTGTTATGTCTACGATATTACGCTTACGCGCATGATGAAAGTATACAGCGATACCACAGTACTGGACAAGCGAAAAATAGAAACGCAAGTTGCCGGACTTAAATCAATTATTACCTGGTTTGCAAATGAAACCATTCAAGAATGTCGAGAAGCCTGTGGTGGCAAGGGGTATTTAATGGAAAATCAAATCACTGATCTTAAAGGAGATGTGGATATATTCACCACCTTTGAAGGTGATAACCATGTGTTATTGCAATTAGCTGCTAAGGGCGTCCTGTCCGATTTTAAATCAGAATTTAATAGCGCCGGTTTTTCGGCGGTCCTCAAATTACTAGGAGCCAGAATTGGCGATAAATTAAATACCATTAATCCTACATATACTAATAATGTAGACAAAGACCATTTATACAGTTCTAAATTTCATAAACACGCTTTTAATTTTCGTACCAGAAGACTAACCTATACAATCGCCATGCGCATTCGAGATTATGTAAAAAAGGGAGTGCCTTCGTATCAAGCATTTTTAAAAGTACAAACACATTTACTAGCTTTAGGGAAAGCTTATAGCGTGGAATTGGCTTATGCCACTTTTGTAGATTTTACAGAAACTATAAAAGATGAAAAAAACAGGTTGCTATTTAAAAAAATAGGCGTTTTGTATGCCTTGTATGAATTGCGAAAAGAGGCCTCCTGGTTTTTAGAGCAAGGCTATATTAGTGGAACAAAGTCGAAAGCAATGCGGCAACGTGTTGAACGACTCGCTACAGAATTGCGACCACATATAGGCGTTTTAGTCGATGGTTTTGGAATACCAGAACATTGCATGGAAGCACCTATTGCAAAATAAGAGACAGCATTGTTTATTTAGTGATATTGCCTATAAATTATATACGTGATTTAATAACCTATGGTCAAAAAAAACAATTTTCTTTCTTTTTTCATTGAAGTGATTTAAGCTTTTTTAGATAAAAACGACGTTTTTTTTAACATTATCCTGCCCCATGGCTTTGAGATATTTCAGGATTTAAATGAGTAAAATCTAATCTTCAAAAACAAGAACGAGTGGATTATTAATTTTCACAGCATATAAATCTAAATAGTTTTCCCACTGTGCTCTATTGGTAAATTCTCCACTTTCTTTCCAACCAAAACCAGCATAAAAAATCACTTTTCCGTTAATTGCTTTCAAATGTGCATAAACATTACTTTTATCTGCTTCTTGGCTTTCAAATTTCTCATAGCTCAACATCGTGTTTTTTGTTGCCACAATTCCAGTTCCTAATTCCGAATCATGATGAGGTTGCCAATAACTTACATACGCTGCATTGGTGTCTGCATTAACTATACCGTCTATTTCATGCAAAGTAAGCCCTACAGATAAAGTATCGGCACCAGTTATATGAACCTCAAAACGACTCAGGTTACTCCCATAATCTAAAGTAATGTGTTTTTCTTCTTTTATAGTTTTTCCATTGGCATCCCAATGGGCATAATTTAAAATAAAATGTGTTCGAATTGGGCCGTTATAGAGCGTTTTCCACTCTACAAAATTCTCAGAAACATAATAAATGCTATCCTTTTTTATTGCAGTTCCACCAACACCTCGGCTAACTCCAACATGAAAATTATCGAGCCCCTCTCCATTGTCCTCATGATAAGTCCCATCGGTTTCAAGTTCTTTCTTGTACCATTTATTTAGTATTGGATATTCTACTTTTTTAAGCCAAGCGTCAATACCACTTGAGAGGGTTCCGCCAGGAATATTATTTTTTTTCATTCTTTGTGCCATTGGCCCAAAAGTTCTAAATGCGACCTTATTATTTTCCCAAGCATAATCATCGGTTCGCTCCGGGACAAATCTAGAATAGCAAAGCGTATCCCTAGGCGCTTCATTCAATGCATTAGAGGCAATAATCTCATAAAACCGTTCGGATAGTGGTAGGATTTCAGGCTGAAAAATGATACGATCCCATTTTCCATCGTCATCAATATCTATCATTTGAGACCTTAATGTTTTCTTAGTTGCCCTATCGACAACAGCAAAACTCTTAGTTCTTAATTTATCTTCTTCGTCAAATAATGTTGAATGAAGGTCTATTTCAACAGTTTCATAGACCCTTTTAACCTCTAAAGTATTTTTTACTTTGAAAAGGTATTTCTCACTCGATGTGTTTGAACAACTAATGTAAAACAACAAAACACAGGCAGGCAATAGTTTTTTCATTTGGATTTTTAATAGCGTTTAGGTGTGGTTAAAATAAATATTGGTTTAATATTCTATTTAAATAAAGTACTCTGTTTTTTTATTCATATGGACTAATCTTAATTGATAAGGTGAAATAAATTCTTAAAATATAGAAGAAGAATACCTGTTTTTTATTTAAAGCTAAATAGTCGTCTTCATTTGACAAACAAAGCCCGTTAAAGGCGCATTTTTCATTCCTTTATTTTATAATATTTTACTTATCGTAAATCGGTGATTTTAGCCACATCCATATCTGAATAATCTAAATTTTCTCCAGCCATTCCCCATATAAAAGTATAATTTGACGTTCCTGAACCACAATGAATAGACCAAGGCGGAGAAATTACCGCTTCATGATTTTGCATCCAAAGATGTCTCGTTTCTTGAGGCTGTCCCATAAAATGACAAACCGATTGATCTTTGGGAACATCCATATAGAAATAAACTTCCATTCTTCTGTCGTGAACATGGGCTGGCATGGTATTCCAAACACTTCCTGTTTTTAGTTCTGTCATTCCCATTTGAAGCTGGCAAGTCGCGACAACGCCACCAATTATCATTTGATTCACTGTTCTGTGATTTGCAGTCTCTAAACTCCCCAAATCCAATTTATTAGCCTCTTTTAGGCTTACTTTTTTGGTAGGGTAAGACTTATGTGCGGGAGCAGAATTTAAATAGAACATTGCAGGAGACTTGGAGTTGTTACTTTTAAAAACCACTTCTTTAATTCCCATGCCAACATATAAAGCGTCTTTATGATGTAATTCGTAGATTTCACCATCTACTTCTACATTTCCTGTAGCGCCAACGTTAATGATTCCAATTTCTCTTCTTTCTAAAAAATAGTTAGCCTTAATTGGATCTATTGTCTCTAACACTAATGGTTTTAGAGGCACGATAGAACCAACAATATAACGATCGTAATGAGAATAAGTAAGTTTTATTTCACCTTTAGACATTAAATTATCAATCAAAAATTCATCTCTTAGCTGTTTTGTATCATAGTGTTTTACTGCTTCAGGGTGAGAAGCGTATCGGGAATCGTAATTCATATTATTAAAATAAATATAATTGGTATAAGTTTGCAAATTTAAAAAATACCGCTTCTGTATTAGAGGTATTTTCACTTCTCAAAACAGGGTTATATTGTTCAATTCTATAAAGCTTGGGTAAAAGTATAATGTAATGGTTTTCAAATTGCCTTATTGTAGTAGCATCTTTCTTAAACATATTATTTAATAAAATAGAATTTAAATTTTTAAAAATAGAAAGAGTCATAAAGCAAAAGACACCTCATGAGACGCTGTATTTAAGCAAATAGGTTTGCTCTTACTTCACAATACAATATGTAATATTCCTTTTAAATATAGTGCTTACCCCCTATTAGCATGTAATTAAGGTATACGCTTTTTGTTTCTTTTGGTTATTAATTAGATACAAATAGCTAATAAAAGTAAATTTGTTACTTGATTTATAAGGATCTTACTATTTAATTTTTGGTCAATTTCTTCAATTTAGTTTGATAGGCTTGTAGGTAGTTTCTTTTTATTTTATCGTTTAAAAAAGACGCATTGATTAATGTTTCGACTTTATCTTCATTAGAAGTTAAACTTAAAAATACTTTATCAATTTGCTTTTCGGATATTTTAGAAAGTGTTCCGAGCATATAAAACTGACTTTTAATGCTTCCTTGAGCTCTGTTTGGAGGAAGTAATCCATCATCTAAGGCAAAATCTTTGTCTTCGATATGAATTCTACTATTTAGCAAATCGTAGGCAGGACTGAGCTTAAAATCACCTAATGGAGTTTCTATTAAAGAAAAGTTTTTAAAATGTGCATCCCCATTCGAAAAGAGGTAATTAAAAGCAATGAGCTTAAAGAGTTTTAAAGATTCTATTTGATAGGCTGGGACATACTTTTTTAATAATTCGAAAAGCTCTAAATAATTTCCTGCGTATTTAAAACCTTCCCCATGAGTTTGTGGTGTTCTTTGTCCTAAAGAAGCAAAATCTTCTTGTGCCCATTTACTTTGATCATCCTTTATATCAAATCTTTTGGTAATATAAGCAGGCTCTCCATTCTTAAAAAAAATCAATGCATTTTCTGCAGTCTCTATTCCAAATACTTGGTTGGCAATTTGCATCGTCAAATGTTCATTCGCGGGCATTTGATTTGAATTTTTACCAACATTAGGAATTGGTTTTAAAATATAATGTCCCTGTTGTCCTTCACGAGTTAAAGCCAATATGTTTTTTTCGAGGATTACAGAAAACTTTTCTTGCATTCCAGAAATAGATATGCGTTTTCTGTTTTCGATGAATAAATCGTCGTCATTAGATTTGCTGGCAGGAGAGTTATAAGGAAGTATTGGGCTTACTTTCTTGCCATTGAAAACTTTTTTGAGCGCCACATTACTATAAGATTTATGTCCTTTTTTCAACGTCCCTAGGCAATATTTTATTTCTGGAATACTCAATTAATTTTTAATCTTTTTAATTCGTACTGCTCCTATAGTATCATAAGTTGCCGTATTTAATAAAATACCAAAATGGTCGTTAGTATCAATTCGAAGTTGAAAACATACATTTTGTTTATTTGAGCCTTCAGGTAACATATTATAGAAAAAAGGAAATAAATGTTCTGAAGTGTATTCTTGTTTTTCTTTAGGCATCGTTAGGCTAATTGCAGGTTTGCTTTTTGCACGATACCAAGTATCTATATAACGAAAAATAAAACTCCCATTATCGTGTTGACTGAGTATACCAGCAAGTTCATTCTTATATAATACTTCTGCTTTTCTCATTAATCATTATGAGTTTTTTTTACATGAAAAGTAAGCTCCATACCAAGGGCATCTGCAATTTTACTTAGCGTTTGTGCTGTTGGATTCCCTTTGCCGCGTTCAAATTGCTTAAGCGTACGTAACCCCACTCCAGACAAATCTGACAAGGTTTCTTGAGTTACTTGCAGCATTTCTCTACGTTCTTTAATGGCTTTTATTAAATTTTCGAAGTGCATTATATGCCTCTTTTAAGCTAAAATATAAATTAATATTAGAATAAACACCATAAAAGTGCTTTTTAAAGCACTTTTATGGTGTTTAAGTATCGTTTTAAATCTAAATAAATTAAATAGTGCTTTAAAAAGCACTTTAAATATTAACAATGACAACCGACAAAAATTAGGAATATTAACCTGTTACCATTTTTTAGCTTCTCAATATTGCGAGAAAAAATAAGCGAAAAAAAACTGATTGAACTATACTCTGGCAGAGCTTGACATGTGAAGCACTGTATTATTACGAATTAAATTACCGCTCCAAAACTAAATATTGCGGCAAGTTGTTTATCGAAACGGTATAGCGAAACATTACGGCATTATGCAATTGCATGGACCTCTTGCTGAACTTGCTAACAAAATATTTAATTTATTGCTGCTGATTTTCCTCTTGAAAATCTTGGCACTGAACGAATGTTCGGTTCTTTTTGCTAACTTAGTCATTACAACAACCAAACATATATAAACAAAAAACAAATAATTGAAACAAAAATATATAACGCTATACATTCTTTCGTGCTTGCTCTTTTACCAATGTTTGGCGCAAACTAAAAAAGACAGTTTAAAATTCAAAATAGATAAACTATTAGAATCAGAAATTGAACCATCTGGGCCAGGTGGTTAAGTACTTTTAAAAAAGGGAGAAGATATAATTTATCTAAAAAACTATGGCCTCGCTAATCTCGAAACAAAAGAAAAAATAACTGAACATACTTCTTTTAATATAGGTTCTATTTCTAAAACCTTTGTTTCTAATGGCATACTAATATTAAAAGAAAGAGGATTACTTTCTTTAGAAGATAGCCTTTCAATGTATTTTAGTGACTTTAGTAATAAAAAAATAGCCAATAAAGTTCAAATAAAACATTTATTATCGCATACATCTGGACTACCAGATAACAGGAAAATTAAAGAAAATGTTGAGTTTTATTTAACTGCAAAAGATAGTGGAAACTTTGCCCCTTTGAAGCTAGCGAACAACCTTGAATTTCAGTCTGGAGAAAAATACAAATATTCCAATCCTGCTTTCAATGGCTTAGCTTTAATCATAGAAAAAATCACAAAAGATAAATGGCAAAAATTTATTGTCAAAAATATTTTAGAACCATCAAATATGACTAATAGTAAAATTACTGATGGTGATTATCCTCAAAAAGATGTAGCCCATGCATACAAGTTCAAAAATGGATATTATATTGAGGATGATTATGGAGAAGTCCCAACATTTGCAGCTGCGGGAAATAGTGGAATATGGAGTTCTGTAATAGATCTAGCCAATTACGAACATTCAATACAAGAAAACACCTTTTTAAGTAAAGAGCTTTTAAATGAATCTAGAACTATTTATCGGCCAAAAAACTGGAAAGACTCAATCAACCCAAAAATAGGATATAGTTGGTTTATAACACCAAAGACAAAATCTAGATATAAAATGGATATGATTTATCATACTGGAGAAGTAGGTGGATTTAATTCGTTCTATTTTTACTTTCCAAGTAAAGATGTTTTGTTTGTTGGTTTATTTAATAAACCTTTAAAAAATTACTCTAAACTAATCAACGAAGCTCTGGATATGTGTAATGATTTAAACTGGTTTGAGGAATAATTATATGTTCTAAACAAAGCAAAATAGTAAAGAAGTTAAAAGTGTTTATAACACTATATAACGAAACATACTTCCCCTTTAGGTCTGCTACGTTTGTTATATTTACCACTAGTATATTACTTGCTAAAGACGGTTTTGATAATGACAATAAAGATGGAATATAACTATGTAGTGAAAAATGGTTATGATTGTAAAACAACATGATGGGAGACTACCACTTACGGTTCTGTGAGAGGTTTGAGGTGAAATTCCCTCTGGTCTAATCGACCATAAAAAGTAAAGCACAACTAATATCAAATATTTCTCAAAATAGACTTTTTGAATGCGAACACTAACAAACGAATACTATCTTGAAGAAGTAAACAGAGCTATTGAATTCATCGAATCGAATATTTCAAGAGACATTGGTTTAAAAGAAATTTCTGCTGCTTCTAATTTGTCTAAGTACCACTTTCATCGGGTATTCAAATCAATTATTGGAAATACATCCAAAAATTATCTAACCAGACTTAGATTAGAAAAATCGTCATACCTATTAAAAAATACTAATAAAAAAATCGCAAATATCGCATTCGATTCTGGTTACACTTCGCCCGAGACGTTCAATAGAGCATTCAAAAGTCATTTTTCAACTTCACCATCTCAATTTAGAAAATCTATTCTGCAAGAAGTCAAAAATAAACAAGTGATTTATCAAGACACCACTTTAGAAAATCTTTCTGTGTCGGAGCCAGAAATTGTAAGCATAGAAGATTTGAACTTGGCATATATTAGACACTTTGGTGATTACAGCAAGGTTGCACAACCCTTTCAAGAGTTAATGCTTTGGGTGGTTAAAAACCCAGCTCTAGAATTAAACCCAACTATTTTGGGCATTAAACACGATAATCCGGATTTGACAAAAGAATCTAACATTCGTTTTGATGCATGCGTTTTGATCAAAAAAGAGATTCAACCAGAAGGCAAAATTGGTTACAAAAAAATCAAAGGCGGAAAATTTGCCGTTTTTCGTTATACAGGAGGCTATGAAGCAATTTATTCTGTCTACGATTATATCTATAATGTATGCCTTTTTCAGTACGGTTGGGAACTAAGAGATGAAGTTACTTTTGAATGGTATATTAAATCGCCACCATTATATAAGCCTGAACAATTTGTAACCGATTTTTATTTGCCAATTGTTTAGCAAGAAAGATCAAGTTTCTTTGTCATAATTTGATGAATTTTGCGCTCATAAATTATTTCATTTTATATGAATTTAATAGCAAAACGAATTCTTGTCAGGAATACCATCTTTTTATTTTTATTATCAAGCTTTAGCTTAAATGCACAAGATGAAAAAATTGCGCCTGAAGATTCGACAAACATTAATAAAAACAAAGATGCTACTATAACTGTATCAAGTATCTTGTTTAAGGGCGTATTGATCAAAAATATAGCAAAGAAAAAAGTGTTCTATTTTCCTAACGCTTTTGAATGGTTTTCGGCAAACACTATTGAGGGATTTGCTATCAACCCCCAAGTCAAATTCACTAAAAACTTGGATAGCCATCGATTTTTCACATTGACTCCAAGTGTGAGATATGGATTTGGAAATAATCGACTTCAAGTGGATATGGAAAGCCAGTTTTTTTATAACCCCAAGAAAAACGGTTTAATATCTATTTCAGGCGGGAAATCCATTGAACAAATTTATAAAGAAAGTACGCTAAGTTCACTTAATAATACATTACATACCTTCCTGTTTAAAGAAAATTTCTTTAAAGCTTACGAAAGAACGTATCTAGAAATTGGACATTCTTTTTCTCCTATTAAAGACTTTTTATTTAGTTCCAATGTCAGTTGGAATAACAGAAACCCTTTGACTAATCTTAAGAAATTTGAAGAAGATGACAACTATACCTCCAACAATCCTTTAAATGAACAGTTATCAAATACTGCTTTTGAGAAGCATCAAGCATTCATTTTACAATTCAAACTACGTTGGCAACTTGGACATCATTTGATAAAAAAAAGAGGCAATCTAGTGTCTCAAGGAAAATATCCCAGCATAACCCTTTCTTATTCAAATGCACTATCAAATGTATTAGGTAGCGATGTATCTTATCAAAAAATTGCCCTTACTGTAAAAGATGAGTATGTTTTAGGCGAAACTAAAGGAACTTGGCTTATGGAAATAGGTGATTTTCTTACTAACAATGAATTAAATTTTGTCGATTTCAATCATTTTAAAGGTAAACAAACCTTTTATGGAAGCTACAATAGCGACCAATTCCAACTTTTAGACTATTACTTCAATAGCACCTCTGCAATCTATTTTCAAGCACATTATGAGCATTCTTTTCCTCCACTTACTAAGCGTAAAAAAACTAAGCTCAAGCCATTGATAGGAGCTCATTACCTATATACAGAAATTGGTGGTCATTATGTAGAACTTGGAGGTGGCTTTGAAAAAACTATAGGTGCATGGAGAATCGATCTCTATAGTAGCCTACGAAATGGAGAACACGAGAGTTTAGGATTTAGAATTGGACTTTTGTTTGATTAGGGGTTTCACTTCATTAAATCTACTAATAGATACGTAAAAAACGAGTAATAGATATTAATGAAGGAATAAGGCTTACTAACAAAACACACTTAAAACCAATGGTTTAGGGTAGTCGTCGCACGTTTGATATTTGTTCGTTTTGTGGGGTTACTTCCCAATACAAAAATTAGCAAAGATATTACCCAGTAAATCATCATTTGTGATTTCTCCAGTAATTTCGCCAAAATGATACAATGCTTGGCGAATATCGATAGCCAACAAATCGCCTGAAAGATTAGCGTCTATGCCCTGTTTTACTTTTTGTATTTCTTCAAATGCTTTTAAAAGCGAGTCGTAATGGCGGGTATTAGTTACAATGGTTTCGCTATTTCTAAGCGCTCCCGTATTTATAAAACCAATTAGCTTTTCTTTTAGGGCCTCTAACCCTTTTCCCGTTTTTGCAGAAAGCAAATGAAGTGCTTCAAATTCTGAACTCAAAATAGTAGTTTCAGAAGGTGTTAGGGCATCTATTTTATTAGCAATAACAAGTAATGGTTTTAAGGGAAAACGGTTTTTAATTTTTTCAATTTCTATTTTTAAGCGATGGTGTTCTTTTTTAAATTCT
>CALDCO010000296.1 GCA_937937185.1 uncultured Flavobacteriaceae bacterium | reverse complement strand
AAGCAGAGATGCTTCCTCTTTTAGTTTTATATCCTGCCTCATTAAAAACTTTTCTTCTTCAGTGTTTCAGCGAAACCACGTTCAAAAGCAGGCAAAGTTTAAAATAATTTGTGAGTACACCATAATAAATAAGTTAGGCTTAATGCAACAAAAAGCCTCATAATAGCATTAGTTGTGCGCTATTTTGTGTTTTTGATAACGCATTATGGAATTACGCGATTAAATATGCACTATAAAAAACTTGTTAAGCTAACTCATTAAATAGAAAAAGTTGAGGGCATAAAAATATTTAGGCAATTAAGTGCATCACCTAAACCTTTGGGAGAACTCAAAGGCATATCTTAATTTAGTACGCTTTTTGTTTTTCCAAAATATAATTAGTGATGTTGCTAATAATATAATTCCGCATAGTATTTTATAAATTCCAAAATTCAGTTCCATTGGATAAAATTCAGCTGTAGGATTCCCTAATTTATTAATATCTATTCCTGGAAGAACTACTTGAGCACTTAATCCGACTGATAGTATATATGATACAACAATTAATGTGACTAGTACAGATGCATTACTTAATTTACTTAAAAATGATTTCTGCTTTTTTAGATTAAAATATATTACACCAACGAAAGAAATAGAAAAAATAGTCAATGATATAATAGAAACAGTGTTAAGTGTGCCACTACTAGCATTCAAATATTGACATAAAAGTAGAGTAGAGACTAGAAATAATTTGCTAAAAATTATAAATGAAATGTAAGTTAGAGCACCTTTTAAATAGGGAATCATTGTATTAATAAAAGAGAAATTATTAACCTTATCAAATTCCGAAACTATATCATCTATTCTACCAATTCTTTTTTTAGCAATAAGAAATGATTCCTCTATGTTTAATCCTTTGGTTGGGTGTGTAATTTAAACTCTGTCTGATTCATTTTTTCTTATCCATTTCAGGATTAGTCAAAACTTGTTTTTGGCTGATCTTGGAATGCGACCTAGCGTCAGCGACACGTGTTGGTTGGGTTCTGCCAATATCTAGATCAATCCTATCCTCAAAGATAATATAAAATTGCTGTATGGTAGCACTCCAGTTATGAAGCGGACTTGTCCACTTTTTCTGAATATTCATTGTGGCTAGATAAACTAGCTTAAGCAGTGCCATATCATTGGTAAATGCACCTTTAGTCTTTGTTACTTTGCGTACCTGTCTATGATATCCCTCTACAGCGTTTGTAGTATAGATGATCTTTCTGATAGGTGCTGTATACTTAAAGTACTGTGAGAGATGCTCCCAATTGTTTTGCCAACTTTGAATAACCACTGGGTATCTTTCTTGCCATTTACCCGATAGCTTATCCAGCTCATCTTCCGCTACTTCTTTATTTGTTGCTCGATAGACTTTTTTGAGATCTCTCATAAACTCCTTTTGATCCTTTGATGCTATGTATTTTAAGGAGTTGCGTATTTGGTGAACGATACACAGTTGAACCTCTGCCTTAGGGAAGACACTAAGTATGGCATTGGTAAATCCTTTTAGATTATCTGTACAAGCTATCAAAATATCTTCGAGCCCTCTATTATTCAGGTCAGTAAGTACTTGCAGCCAGAAATTAGCACCTTCACTTTCTGATAAGTATATCCCTAGTATTTCTTTTTGTCCCTCTGTATTAATTCCCAGAATGTTATAAAGTGCTTTGTGAACGATCTTTCCATCTACTTTAACTTTGTAGTGCATAGCGTCTAGCCAGACGATACAGTACAAAGACTCTAAAGGACGATTTTGCCAGGCTTTTACATCAGGTATGATCTTATCGGTAATCTGACTTAATACGGTATGTGAGATGTCTGTGTCGTACATCTCTTTGATATGTGAGCAGATATCACGATAGCTCATCCCTAAACCATAAAGACCTATTATTTTATCCGATAAATTATCTGCTAAAATACGTTGACGTTTCTTGACAAGTTCTGGTTCGAAACTACTGTGACGATCTTGAGGAGTTTCAATATCAAAGGTCCCAAAACCACTCTTAATAGTCTTCTTACCCTTACCATTACGCTTATTGCCTTTAGAACGCTCCTCGTTATCAAGGTGACCTTTCATCTCAGATTCTAAAGCCTTCTCGATAAAACTTTTAAGCATAGGTGCAAAAGCACCATCCTTACCAAAAAGACTCTTGCCAGACATAAACTGTTCTAGGGCCTTTTTCTCTAATTCTTGTTGTTCTTGTGTTGTCATAATATCTGATTAAAATTAAACTAAAATTTTAATCAGACAGAGTTTAGTTTACACTCTCTATCCTATGATTCAAACTCCTACGCTAGATAAAATTTTATCAAAAGCCTAATTTCGATACCATTTTTCTTCGTTTCATTTTGAAAAATCACTCAATTTGACGGTTTTTTTATTCTAAATCCTTAGATCATAGAAATCACGTTAAATAAAATAATTATCCCTTTTTAACTTGAAGGTTATTACTTAAAAAACGAATCTACAAACTCATATTTATTAAACACCTGAAGGTCTTCAATCCCTTCGCCAACTCCAATGTATTTTACTGGGATTTTAAACTGATCACTAATGCCTATTACCACGCCGCCTTTAGCCGTTCCATCCAGTTTAGTGACTGCTAATGAAGTAACCTCAGTTGCGGCCGTAAACTGTTTCGCTTGTTCAAAAGCGTTTTGACCTGTAGAGCCATCTAAAACTAATAAAACATCATGAGGTGCATCACCTATTACCTTTTGCATGACCCGTTTTACTTTGGTTAACTCATTCATTAAATTAATTTTGTTGTGCAAACGCCCAGCAGTATCAATAATGATTACATCTGCATCTTGAGAAACACCAGATTCTAAAGCGTCAAAAGCTACAGATGCCGGGTCGCTGCCCATTTCTTGTTTTACAATAGGCACTGCTACTCTATCTGCCCATACTTGCAATTGGTCTATTGCAGCCGCTCGAAAGGTATCAGCTGCACCTAAAACCACTTTTAAACCTTGTTTTTTAAATTGATAGGCCAATTTCCCTATGGTGGTTGTTTTTCCTACACCATTTACACCTACTACCATTAAAACATAAGGCTTTTTATCGGTAGGGATTGTATATTCTGTGGCTTCCCCTGAGTTGGTTTCAGAAAGCAAACCAGCAATTTCTTCGCGAAGTATTTTATTAAGCTCATCGGTTCCCAAATACTTATCTTTGGCAACCCTAGCTTCTATACGGTCTATCACTTTAAGTGTTGTATTAACACCCACATCACTAGAAACTAATATTTCTTCGAGGTTATCTAAAACCTCATCGTCGACTTTAGATTTTCCAGCAACTGCTTTGCTTAACTTACCTAAAAAAGAGGTTTTAGATTTTTCTAACCCTTTATCTAAAGTTTCTTTTTTTTCTGAAGAGAATATTTTTTTAAAAAAGCTCATAAGATTTTGAATGTATAGATTGATGAATTGTATATATAACTAATAGCAATAGTCGATCCTATTTTATATTTCTGAAAAATTGTCATAAAAAGTAGCGCAAAGAAAAGCCTTGCTACTAAAGTTTATAAATAGTACACCGTAAATTAAACAGTATTTATACATTCGTGCAAAATTAATAACATATAAACCGCTAAAAATGTGATTAAAAGCAAAAGCCACTTTCAAACGAAAGCAGCTTTAATGTGTACTATTTAAAAGTAAAACTTACTTCTTTAAAAAGTCGTTTACTAAATCTGGTGGCATAATTGACTCAACAAACATATAAGCGCCTGTTTTTGGAGATTTCACCATTTTTATTGCTTTTGATAATCTTTTAGACCCAGTTTGTAACGATGCTACTGATTTCTTTGCCATGATTTATTTATTTATCTGTTGCTTTCAAAATTCAAATTAACTGAATTCGCTTAGAGAAAGCTTGATTATTTTATCTCTTTGTGGACTGTCATTTTCTTCAAGATTGGATTAAATTTCTTTATTTCCATTCTATCAGGAGTGTTTTTCTTATTCTTAGTCGTAATGTAACGAGATGTACCTGGTTGTCCCGTTGCTTTATGCTCTGTACATTCTAATATAACTTGTACTCTATTGCCTTTCTTTGCCATTTTATTATTCCTTTAAGCGTGCAATTACTACTTTATAAACCCTTTGGCTTTTGCGTTTTTTAATGCAGCAGAAATTCCTATTTTGTTTATCGTTTTTAACGCTGATGTTGAAACCTTTAAGGTAATCCATTTATCCTCTTCTGGGATAAAAAAACGTTTTTTAATTAAGTTAGCATTAAATTTACGCTTCGTTTTATTCATTGCGTGAGACACGTTGTTTCCAACCATAGCCTTCTTTCCTGTAAGTTCACAAACTCTAGACATTCTTTCTAACTTTATAATTTGTAATTAAAAATTAAGGTGCAAATATACATAATATTTATGTTAGCACAAGGCGAAAATTTATTAATTTTCAAAAATTTTCTTTTGCAAAAGTTCTAAAGCTTTGTTCACGGTTTTATTTATAACCCGCGTGCGATGGTTGCCCATAGTAAACCGTTCAGAAAACACTTTATCTTTAATCGCTATTGCAATAAATACGGTACCTATTTCGCCTTCGCCTTCGCCTTTTGTTGGTCCAGCATGCCCAGTCGTGGCAATGCCAATATCTGAATGAAAAATATGACTCACTCGTATCGCCATAGCTTCAGCAACTTGTTTGCTTACAACGCTATAATTCTTTAAGTTCTCTTCAGGAACCCCTAATACATCAATTTTAGATTGAGTAGCATAGGTTACCGTAGCGCCTTTAAAATAGCTGGAGGTCCCTGGATTAGCGGTAAATCGCTCTGTTAATTTTCCTCCTGTACAACTCTCAGCAATAGCTAATGTTAGTCCTAGTTGAGTTAATTGATTGGCAATAATTTGTTCTATAGAATGCTGTTCTTCCTCAAACCCAACAAAAATATCGTTTATTTGAGGCAAAAGTGTTTGTATTTGGCGCTCGACTTCATCCTTAATTAAATGCTCATCAAAGCCTTTTGCCGAAAGGCGTATACGAACTCTACCCAAACTTGGTAAATAGGCAAGTTTTATATAATCTGGTAAGGCATCTTCCCATTTTTCTATTCGCTCAGAAAGTGAACTTTCTCCCAAACCATAGGTAAGTAATGTGCGATGTAAAATATAAGGTCGTTTATACTTTTCTGCAAGTTTAGACAGTATTTTTGTTTCTATTAACGATTTCATTTCATAAGGCACACCTGGAAGAGAAATAAACGTTTTTTCTCCTTTTTCTAACCACATTCCAGGAGCTGTACCATACTTATTCATTAGTACTTCTGCTTTGGAAGGCACCAAAGCTTGCTTTCTATTTAAATCTGAAATTGGAGATGAAGAAATATAGGTTTTAAACAGATGCTCTACATGTGCTAAAACCGCATCATTTTGAACTAGAGTATCATTGAAATATGCTGTTATGGTATGCTTAGTAATGTCGTCTTTAGTGGGACCTAAACCACCTGTAATGATAATAACCTCAGCATTTTTTTCTGCAGATGCAAGTGCTTTTAAAATATGTGTTTTGTCATCTTGAACAGAAGTGATTTGATACACAGAAATGCCTATACTGTTTAATGCTTTACCTATAAAAGCAGAATTAGTATCTACTATTTGTCCAATGAGGATTTCATCGCCAATAGTAATAATTTCTGCATACATTATAAACTAAAATCTGAAGAGATTTCTACTGAAGCTTTTTCAATAGCTGTTAATACTTTAACTAACTTGTCTGAGACGTCTTCATCGCGTTTTTCAAACTTTCCCCAATCTTGTATTTCGATAAGGTCTTCTAGTATTCCTAGTTCGAACATATCTATTGTAGGTTTCATTTTATGAGCAGTTTGATAGGTTTGCAAATAATTTTTGCTGGTTACAGCTTCTTCAAGCATTTTTGCATCGGCTGGCACTTCTTCTAAAAAAGTTTGTGCTAATGCATTAATAAAATCCTGATCATTGTCGGCCAACTCTCTTAGCCTATTTAATTTGTAATGTTGTTCCATTTATTTTACTGTTATCGAAAATAGTTGCTTATTTTCTATATAACCAACTAATTTATCGTTAGCAATTACCTTGCCAACACCTGCTGGCGTTCCCGTAAATATAACATCTCCTATCTTTAAAGTGAAATATTTTGAGACATATTCTATAATTTCATCTATTTTCCATAGCATGTGACTGGTATTACCATGTTGTACAACTTCGTTATTTTTATGTAAGGAAAATTGAATATTATTAATTGTTTTAAATGTTTTTTTAGGCAGCCAATCTCCTATTACCGCACTACCATCGAATGCTTTAGCTTTCTCCCAAGGCCATCCTTTTGCTTTTGCTTGCGATTGGATATCTCTGGCTGTAAAATCTATTCCTAAACCTATTTCGTCGTAATATTTATGAGAAAATTTACGGTCTATATATTTTCCTACTTTACTAATTTTTATTAGTAGTTCTACTTCATGATGAATGTCATTAGAAAATTCGGGTATGAAAAAGGGCTGCTTTTTTAATAATATGGCCGAGTCGGGTTTTAAAAATATAATAGGATCTGTTGGTTTTTCATTTTCCAACTCTTTTATGTGTTCGGTGTAATTTCTACCAATGCAAATTAGTTTCATGCTTTCGAATTAATAATAATAAAGGCTTTGCTTTAAGGATTAAATTCCTTCTTGGTTAATTTTGTTTTCTTTCTTTAACTTAATTTATTATTAAATGCCCTTAATTTTATAGCCGTTAGCACTTTTTTTGTGTACAGCGGAAAGTCTGCATTTAGTAACCAACCAAAGTAACCTGGTTCTTTTTCTAAAATGTCTAGTACTCTCTTTCCTTTGTGCTTACCAAACGAAAAACATTCCTCGCCTTCTTTATTATAATTAATAAACCCTGCAAAATCGGCAAACTTTTTTCGCGAACTAAATTCGGCTAAAAACTTTGTGTTATTTTCAACTTCATCATAGCGTTCTATTTGGGCTTTTAACACTTCGTAAGTGGCCTGAGTATCTGCTTCAGCAGTATGGGCGTTTTCCAAACTTTTATTGCAGTAAAATTTATAGGCAGCACCTAAAGTACGTTGTTCCATTTTATGAAAAATAGTTTGTACATCTACAGCCAAACGGTTTTTCATGTCAAAATCTAAACCAACGCGAAGCATTTCTTCTGCTAACAAAGGAATATCAAATCGATTAGAATTAAAGCCTGCAAGATCTGAATCTTTAATCATTGTACTAATTTCTTTCGAAAGTATTTTAAATGTAGGGGCATTGGCAACACGCTCATCGGTTATGCCATGAATTAAAGACACTTCTTTAGGAATGGGCATTTCAGGATTTACTAGCCAAGTTTTGCTTTCTTTATTTCCATTTGGAAAAACTTTAAGGATAGATATTTCAACGATACGATCTTTAGAAATATTAACTCCAGTAGTTTCAAGATCAAAAAAACAAATAGGCTTAGTAAGGTTTAATGTCATTGATAAGTTATTAATATTATTATTAAATGAAATTTAGCTCTAAATTATCATTTAATATTCAAAAAAAAACGGTTATCTTAAAAATATTTCTGTTTATCTAAAATATTTAAAAGATTAGAGATCATATAAAAATATATGATATGATTAATGTAGTTTCACTATTAAAATTAAAACTTAAATATGAAATATATAACGACTTGCATTATTTTCTTATTATTTATTTCAAATTCTTTTGCTCAAAATAAACAACCAGAAGTAAGCATTAAAGAAAAAAAGATAGGCAAACGCCTAGAGCTATATGCTGTAAATATGAAAGACAAGAGTTATAAGGTAACTCTAAATGTTTACACACAAGATTACAAGCGTGCAAGTGATGCCCCTATCGTAAAAAAAATACCACCACATACTGCTATTAAAATGATTACTATGATTCAAATAGACGATACTCCGGGTATTTATAATTATGATATTGTTATTGGAGAAATAGGGTATGAAATTGCTTTAAAAGGAAATAAAAAATTTGATAAAAAAATTAATGCTGCGTTAAAAAACAAAAACATTACGCTTTATACTAAACCCAATTGTGCTTTATGTAGTGATACTAAATATTTTCTAAAACGCAACAGAGTCCTTTTTAAAGAGCGAAGTGTTATTAGTGATTCGCTAAGTTTAAAAAAAATGATAACAAATTATGATGCCCACACCTCCTATTTGCCCATTTTAAAAATTCAAGATTCTGTTTATTCTAATATTAAGAGTGATCGCGATATCGCAGTGGCACTGAGTAATCATATGTAAAGACAGTATTTATCATCACACCATAAAAACTTGATCCTTCTCCCATCTTTTAGACAGGTTTTGCCTTGATGCAATTGAAGGAAGGTGCTTCCACCCTTGTAAACTGATTTCTATAATACAAGGATTTAGTTTGAAAAAACCGTCAAATAGAGGCTTCCGATAAAAATTTTATCAAGGAATTTCACGTAAAACAGTGGTCGCATTTTCAACTATAAACGCCTTTTTTTTAAAAAACTAGATTAAAATTATCAAAATCCATTTTATCTAAAAATAGTCTGCTTTCTATCTGGCCCAACAGACACCACATGAATAGGAATTTCTAGTTCTTTTTCTAGAAAATCGATATAGGTGTTTAATTCTTTTGGAAGCTGGCTCGCTTCTGTCATTTTTGTTAAATCTTCTTTCCAGCCACTAAATTCTTTATATAAAGGCGTTACGTTTTCTGGTTCTATATTATAGGGTAAATGTGTTATTTCTTTGCCTTTATAATTATAAGCAGTAGCAACTTTTAGGGTTTTAAAACCTGAAAGCACGTCGCCTTTCATCATCATTAATTTGGTAACGCCATTTACTTGACAAGCGTATTTAAGAGCAACTAAGTCTAACCAGCCACAACGTCTAGGACGACCAGTTACGGCACCAAACTCATGGCCAATTTTCGCCATATCTTCTCCTACTTGGTCGAATAATTCGGTAGGAAAGGGACCAGAGCCAACACGTGTTGTATAGGCTTTAAAAATACCATATACATCACCAATTTTATTTGGCGCAACGCCCAAACCTGTACAAGCACCAGCTGCGGTGGTATTGCTAGAGGTTACAAAGGGGTAAGTTCCAAAATCGATATCTAAAAGCGAACCTTGTGCACCTTCTGCTAGAATGGTTTTTCCAGATTTATGTGCTTGGTAAATGTACTCTTCAGAGTCTATAAATGTTAAGGTTCTAAGTGTTTCTACCGCAGCAAAAAATTCGGCTTCTAAATCGGCCAAATCGTATTGTACATCTACATCGTAGAAGTTAATCATGGCTTCATGTTTGTTGGCTAGTGCACGGTATTTTTCTTTCCAATCGCTTAGTTCTAAATCGCCAACACGAATCCCGTTTCGGCCTGTTTTGTCCATATAAGTTGGACCAATGCCTTTTAAAGTAGAACCAATTTTTGCTTTCCCTTTAGCAGCTTCACTAGCGGCATCTAATAAACGGTGCGTTGGTAATATAACGTGTGCTTTTCTGGAAATGATAAGTTTGGACTTGTAATCTATTTTAAACTGTTCTAAACCTTCCAATTCTTTTACAAAAACAACAGGGTCTATCACCACACCATTGCCGATAATATTTGTTGATTTTTCGTGAAAAATACCTGAGGGAATGGTTCTTAAAACGTGTTTAATCCCATCGAATTCTAAAGTATGCCCAGCATTTGGTCCGCCTTGGAAACGCGCAATAATATTGTATTTAGAGGTTAATACATCGACAATTTTTCCTTTGCCCTCATCACCCCATTGTAAACCTAGTAGTAAATCTACTGCCATTATATGTTAATTGTTTTTTGTTGTTTTTCTTCGATTACCGTAGAAGTATAATGAATGGTTGTTAATTTCGATATCAAATACGTCTTCTATCGTTTTTTTTATAGATTGAATTCTCGGATCACAAAACTCTATAACTTCACCAGTGTCGGTAAGAATAACATGGTCGTGTTGCTTATCAAAATAAGATTTTTCGTAATGTGCTTGGTTTTGACCAAATTGGTGTTTTCTTACCAAGTTACATTCTAAAAGTAATTCAATAGTATTATAAAGTGTTGCACGACTTACACGGTATTTTTTGTTTTTCATATTTAGATAAAGGGATTCAATATCGAAATGCTCATCGTTATTGTATATTTCTTGAAGTATCGCATAGCGTTCGGGCGTTTTTCGATGACTGTTATCTTCTAAAAACTTTGTAAATACGTTTTTTACAACTTCTTGACTTTTAATGTCTGCTTTATCACTCATAATTTAAAACGCAAATTTACATTATTTTTTTAAGCTTGCTAGAGGAAATGAGGCTATTTTAAGAATGAACTGATCTTGACTTTTTGTTTTTAACCGAAAATGAAATGAAATTTGACTAAATGAGGCGTTTTTTGATAGTCATAGCAGTGTTACGAATGAGAAAAGCAAAGAAATTAGGGAGAGTTTCCATCCTTTTTTAGGAAAAAGTAAAAGTCCAGATGAGCTCAATATTATAAACATTGTTTAAAATCGGTAAATCGCTTTCTTATACCATTTTAACTTTGAAATTTTTAAAGTGATGCGCTAAAAGGCGAGTTTCTGGTAATCGCTGTAAAGTAGTGTGTTATTATTAATAGCATTAGGAATGGTACTTTTAGTCAACAGTATTGCAATTACACCCGATACACCTTATCAATACCATTAATTTTTTTAAGATTTTCTATTAACTTTTTCAAGCGGGTTTTGTTTTTAACAATCACATTAATTTTTCCTGAGAAAATACCATCATCACTCTCAAAACTAATGCTTTTCATATTTACGTGCATGTTCGACGATATAATTTTAGTAATGTCATTTACCAAGCCCAAATCATCAATACCAGATAATACAATTTGAGCAGAAAATTCTTGTTGAGACGAATCAATCCATTTGGCTTGTAGTATTCGATAAGCGTAATTGGATTGAAGACTTAAGGCATTGGGGCAATTTTTCTTGTGTACTTTAATACCATGATTTATGGTTAGGAAACCAAACACATTATCTCCAGGAATAGGATTACAGCAACTTGCAGGCTTGTATTCTAATTTCTCTTCCTCTTTACCAAACACCAACATATTATATTTATTGGTAATTTCTTCTTTATCGAGTTCGGCTTTTGGGATGGTATTGGTTCTACGAGATATTTTGTTTTTTATAAAACTAACGAGCGCATTACCGCGAGAAGCGGCATATTCCTTTAGCATGGAATTGTCTATGGTTCCAATACCTACTCTGTAATACAAATCTAAGCTTGTTTTTAAGCCAAAATGATTAACCATTTGATTAATCGACTTTTCGTTTAATATTATTTTTAGCTGTTTAAGTTTACGACGTAATATTTCCTTACCATCTGCGGCAATTTCTTTTTTCTCTTCTCTTAGTAATGATTTAATTTTCCCTCTTGCTCGGGCTGTAGTCGCATAGTCTAACCAATTAGGATTCGGTTTGGTCGTATTTGAGGTTAAAATATCTACTTGATCACCACTATTTAATTCTTGACTAAGCGGCACTAATTTCCCATTTACTTTTGCCCCTCGGGTTTTCATACCAATTTGGGTGTGAATACTAAATGCAAAGTCTAAAGCGGTTGCTCCTTTAGGTAAAGACTTTAAATCGCCTTTGGGAGTAAATACATAAATCTCTTTTGAATAAAGGTTTAATTTAAATTGCTCTACAAAATCTACAGCATTAGTATGCGGGTTTTCGAGCGTTTCTTGTAATTTATTAATCCAATCGTCTAAAGAATCTTCTTTATCGTTTTCGTTTTTGTATTTGTAATGCGCCGCATAGCCTTTTTCTGCAATCTCGTTCATCCGTTCACTTCGAATTTGAACTTCAACCCATTGCCCTTTTGGTCCCATTACCGTAATATGCAAGGCTTCGTATCCTGTAGATTTTCGAGACGAAATCCAATCGCGTAAACGGGTTGGATTGGGTCTAAAATGATCGGTGACTACCGAATAAATTTTCCAAGCAATAAATTTTTCATTTTCAGGATCACTTTCATAGATAATTCGAACTGCAAATTTATCATAAACCTCATCAAAAGTAACGCCTTGTTTTGCCATTTTCCGTTTTATGGAAAAAATAGATTTCGGTCGGCCTTTTATTTGATAGTTTAAATGTTCTCTATCTAGAGAATTTTTAATTACCCTATTAAATTCAGCAATATAAGCATCTTGCTCTTCTTTGCTGTCTTTCATTTTAGCCGAAATGTCGTTATAAACATCTCGTTCAGTATATTTTAACCCTAGGTCTTCTAATTCTGTTTTTATATTATACAACCCTATTCTGTGCGCTAGTGGTGCATAAATATAGAGTGTTTCACTAGCAATTTTCTCTTGCTTGTCTGGTCGCATGGCATCCATAGTTTGCATGTTATGCAAACGGTCTGCAATTTTTATAATAATAACTCGTACATCATCATTAAGCGTAAGCAGCATTTTACGAAAATTTTCTGCTTGTAAGGAAACATCTTTGTCTTTTTTAAGGGAAGAAATTTTGGTTAATCCATGTACAATTCTGGCTACGGTTTCTCCAAACTGCTCTTCGATATCTTTAATCGTATAATTTTCATTATCCTCAACCACATCGTGAAGTAAGGCAGCAGCAATAGAAGTGGCATCTAAGCCTATCTCTGAAGCGACAATTGTTGCAACGGCAATAGGGTGAAAAATATACGCTTCTCCACTTTTACGGCGTTGGTCTTTATGCGCATCTACAGCAACATTAAAAGCCTTCCTAATTAATTTTTTATCCTCTGCACTAAGCGTTGTGTAGCTTACCCGAAGAAGCTTTTTGTAGGCTTTGGTAATTTCTGAATTTTCCTTTTCTATTTCAACTGCTGTCATATTCTTTTGGGCTATACAATCAAATTATTTTTTAAAACCAAAATGGTTTTAGGGAAAGAACTTGTTCTTGACTTTTAGACCAATACAATTTGTAAAACAAGTTCAATATTAAAAATAACATTTAATTTTTAACTCACCGCAACTTTATCTTTTTTTTAGTAGAAATAACAGGCCATTTAGAGTCTTTTTTATGGAAATGGTTTAATTTTTTTTGATTTAAGTGAAAAAGTTTAAACCACTTCACGACCTGTAAAGTGACCGAGGATAATCCAAACTATTTAAGTTTTGAGATTGTAATTCTTTTAGTGCATTTTTCGCGATCCACTGTGCCGATTTCGTGGGGTTTTTGGCAATTCGATTGGCCGAAGCGATAGCAATAGCCTTTAAGTCTTTATTTCGTTTTCCTATATTCCTTAACGTCCAGTTTACGGCTTTTTTCACATAAATACGCTCGTCTTCAATATTATTTTCGATAATGGGAATGAAATTTTCGAAAACACGATTCTCAGCTTTTTTATCGGCCATACAATAGGCTGCCAATGTCGTAAATCCAGAACGCTTTTGAAACTCCTCTTGGCGCTTGGTCCATTCTAAAATTTTAGGGATTGCAAATTTACTTTTGGCCACTAGACCCATGCAAAACGAATCGGTTATTTCCCAGTTTTCAAAAGTGACCACCCATTTTTCTAGAAGCGTATTGGTAATGTCTTTAGGTTGGTATAGTTTACTACATAACAAACGTGCTTCATAGATTCCTGTATCGAAAAGGGCATTAGCAAGAGCGTTATTTACACCAATAGTTTTGGCTAAAATTTTTAAGTCTTTGTGGAAAACACCAATAGCATTATTAGCAACTATTCCAAATTTTTGTTGCTTATAAAGTACTTTTTCAGGATTGCTTAATTCATGTAATTTATCTAAAACATGATCCAGAGTTCATACACTCATTTAAAAGGTTGTTTTTAAGAAATTAATAGATGCGTAAATTAACGCTGTGTGTTTTTAGAATAATAGCTATTTTTTATAAACCTCCATTTTTATACCCATACCATAGTTATCAAGCCCTTTGGCTAATAATGAGGATTTACTAATGTTTCCTTTTTTATACAATACCCATTTCCCGCCATCTAAGAAGATGCGTTTTACATAGGTTCGATTTTCAGAAATTTGATCTGTAAACGGTAGTAAGGGCCTAAAAGTGGTAGATACTTTTACAATACCCCGTTGCGTTTTTACTTCTTGGTATTTTTTGTTTGGCAGTAATTTCCCTTTTTCATCGGCATAGCCTATCACTTGAAGCGAAATAAAAAGTCCTTTTTTAGGGACATAAAGGTCATTTTCAGAAACATCTAATTCATAGACCTCTTCGGTTTTTTCTGTAGCAATGAAAATAATTTTGTCGTAAGTAATAACGTCTCCAGGAAACCCGTCTTTGTTTTCATAAAAATTAACTTTAAAGATCGTAGAAAATGGTCTCTTTTTATGATCTTTTCTATTGCGTTTATGCCATGTTTTTGCTTCGGTTTTTATAGGAAAATAGACTTTTGTTAGCCGTTTAATATTTGAAGATTCATTGGGGAAAAACACCGCTGTTTCAGCCTCTATTGTTGGTAGCCAACATTTGTAATAATCGTCGTGCGAGGTAGGTTCTAAGGTTACTATTTTAAATTTCCCTTTCGGCTTATTTTGTACAATCACTTCTTGTAAATGATCAGCTTGAGAATCAAGATTAATCAGTTTTGGTAAGTTTGCTGTAGGTAATTTTAATTCGCTGTACCCTAAAGCAGAAATATGCAAAGTATCGATATCGCTGTATAGTTTCTTGGTAAATAAAAAGTTTCCATCATCATCGGCAAATATCCCATTACCATTACCAAACGATATGGTTGCATACGATATGGGTTCTTTAGTTTCGCTATCTACTATTTTTGTTTGCGCTAGAATAATATTTGAAAAACATAAAGTAATAACGGCGATTAAATTTTTAATTCTCATAAGTTGTTTATCATCAATTAATCTTAAAAGTTAAAACATATTTCATGCCAGAATTTATTTATAATTAATCACTTAATTGTCAATTTACACTTTCCAATACTTTAAAGTAATTTATTTATAAGTCAATCGGTTATAGGGAAAAATACTATAGCTCTATCTATTTTTACTTGTTATCACTAAAATACACTTTTCCTAGAAAACAATAAACTAGTGAAAAACATTTCTACTTTTTCAGGGAAATGAAATCGGTGGTTATCGTTTTGTGATTGTTGGTTAATGTTTTATCTAAAATGTATTTTTTTTTGTTTTTTACAAGAGTATCTCCATTAATTTTAAAAGTAATTTTGAATTTTAGAGGAGCACTATTAGGCCCGTCTAAAGCATACCATGACTGCCTGGTTGGATTTGCGATGTAATGCTCTACAATTAGTTTTGAATTGTTTTTGGTATAATAATAGCTGGAGGCATAATCGTTTAACCAGTTGGTAAGATTTTCATTGGTAATTTTTTTCTCATCGCTATTACTTTGATGCTTTGATGAAAATTGAACCGTTTTATTAGCATTAAACTTAATAAAATTGGTTATTATTATCTTTTCAGTCTCATTGTCTTTATTGGTTAAAGTATCTTTTAAAACATATACGCCTTCTGTATTAATCCCACTATTTTTCACACTAGCAATTTTAGAATACTTTTTATTATTTAATTCTAATGCTGTTTTTACAGGTGTACAGGCAGTTAAAAGAACAACAATTAAAGTAATAAAGAAGCATGCTGTTTTTCTAATTAATTTCATTGGATATTATTTTTAAATGAAGACCTCTAATAAAAGTCGTTTAAAATTAAGAAACCTTTTAATACCAGCGCTTCTTTTTCTTCTTAGAAGCTTCACTTTTTCTTCCTTTTCTATGTTTGCTGCCCCCTTTTTTAGACCGATGGACTTCCTTTTTAGTTTTAGGATCTAAAGGGTAAGGGTGGTCTTCTATAACATCAAGTTGTAAGCTTATTAATTTCTGAATAGCAATAACATACGCTTTCTCATCAGCCGAACAAAACGAATAGGCGACTCCTGTTAGCCCTGCTCTGGCAGTACGACCTGTACGATGCACATAGGTTTCAGGAACATTTGGCATATCAAAATTAATAATGGCATCAAGATTAGTGATATCGATACCTCGTGCAGCGACATCTGTGGCCACTAAAATATTCACTTCATTTTTTTTGAAACGATTTAAAGCAATTTGTCGATTACTCTGGCTTTTGTCACCATGAATACTATCGGCTTTATAGCCATTTTTAATTAATGTTTTTTCTAATTTATCAACCCCGTATTTTGTGCGTCTAAAAATAATAACACGACCTTTTTTTATGGTGTTTCGCAGTAAATGCAGGCAAAGTTCAATCTTTTTTGATTTTGGCACAAAGTAAAGTCGTTGCGCTACGTTTTTAGAAGTAGAAGATTGCTTTGTAACTTCTAATCGTTCAGGCGTTTTTAAAATAGTTTTAGCCAATTCTTCAACCTTATATGGCATCGTTGCCGAAAACAATAAGGTTTGCTTAGCTGGAGGACACAAACGTTCAATTTTCATTACATCGTCTATAAATCCCATGTCTAACATTAAATCGGCTTCATCAAGAACTAAGGTTTCTACGTAATCTAAATTAATTTCATCTTGTTTATGTAAATCAAGAAGTCTGCCAGGCGTGGCGATTAAAATATCAACCCCCTTTTTTAAAAGTTCTTTCTGGGGAGCTATCGAAGTGCCTCCAAAAATAACTGCCGTTCTTAAATTAGTATAGGTTGAATAACTTAGAAAATCATCTTTAATTTGTACCGCTAATTCTCTAGTTGGGCTTACAATTAATGCGCGTATTTTTTTGCTCTTTTTAGGCGCATCTTGTCTGCTAAATAGTAGGTGTAAAATAGGCAAGGCAAAAGCAGCCGTTTTTCCTGTTCCAGTTTGGGAAGAGGCGATTATATCTTTTTGTTCTAAAACTAACGGTATAGCACGTTCTTGTATTAATGTGGGGAATTCATAGGCTTTCTCGGCAATTGCTCTTAATAGCGTTTTATGGAGTTTTAAATCTTTAAAAGTCATTAACATTTGTTTGTAGCGAAGTTACTTAAAATTAAATGGTTATATTTAAATTGTTTCAGTAGACATTATAATTAATGATTGTTCCTATATTTGTAATTAAGATTTACGTAAATGTCTTTCAGTATTTATTTCAGAAATAGTAATGCTGTTCGTTGAGAATTTGAACTCACTTTAGGTTAATGCTTTTATTACTGTTAATTTTAGGACATTCAACAATAAAAAAACTTTTTTTAAATATTTAATTTATGAAAACGAATCGTACTGCTTTTTTATTTTCTTTTTGTTTTGTATTTTTTTCGGTAACCATACACTCTCAAAACGTAGAGAAAATAAGTGATAATCAATTTCAGTTTACCGAAGGACCAGTCTGGGATGGTATAGATGCTATTTATTTTTCGGATATTCCAGCAAGTAAAGCCTACAAGTACTCTTTAAGCAATAATACGATTACCACTGCTTTTAGCAATACTAATAGAGGTAATGGGATGATGTTTAATGAAGATGAAGATCTTATTGTTTGTGAGGGCGGCGCAGATCGAATACAAAAACGTTCTGTTACTGGTAGTGAGTTAGAAACCTTAGCCTCTACTTATAATAATAAGGCACTTAATGAGCCTAATGATTTATGTATTGATAAAAAAGGAGGTATTTATTTTACAGACCCTGCCTTTAATACCAATTTGCCACAACCTCAGGGAACAAATAGACTGTATTACCGAAAGCCTAATGGCGAAATATTGGCATTATTAGATTATGGAAATAACAAACCCAATGGGGTTATTATTTCTCCAGATGGAACCAAACTGTATATAAACGACAGTTGGAGCACTACCATTAGGCGTTATGATATTAACCCTGAAGATGGCTCTATTTCTAATGAAACAGATTTCGCGACGCTTACCAAAACAGATAATAGTAATGTTACTGGAGCTGATGGAATGGCGATAGATACTAATGGCAATTTATACGTTACCGCTAAAATAGGCGTGCAAGTTTTTAACGCTTCTGGGCGCACCATAAATACCATTAGCATGCCTGAAATTCCTACTAATTGTACTTTTGGGGGTGTAAATAAAGACATCTTATTTATTACCGCTCAAAGAAATTTATATAAAGTAAAACTACCAGGGGTTACTGGAGTTCGTCATCCTTTTGATTTACCTGAAAACCCTTTAAGTACAAATGATAATGCCCTTGTTTTAGATACCAATTCAATTAAAGTATACCCAAATCCAATTAATAAGAATTCCTTTTTTATCGATTATGCTAAAAAGTATAATGTAGACTCCATAACTATTATAGATAATGCCGGAAAAAAAATAGAAAACACTTCCTTTTTAGCTAATAACGGAAAAGTAGAAGTTCGACTAGCGTCTTCTTTACAAAGCGGAATATATCTGGTGACTATAAATACCGATACAGAAATTTTTCAGAAAAAATTAATGATAAAGTAATCACTAATTGGTGAAAAAACAAAATTAAAAAACCACTTTACCTGAATCTGGTAAAGTGGTTTTTTAATTCGTTCATTACTGAAACGGTGAAATAGCCCTTGCTAATTTATTATAACTTTTTTAGTTGCAGTGCCTTTATTGGTGATAATTTCAATAAAGTATAAACCGTTGGACAATTCGGAAGTGTTTATAACCGTTTGGTTTCCAGTATTAATTAACTGACCAATAGCATTGTAAATTTTTGTTTTTAAAAGCGTCGTTTTTTCATCTAATTTTATGTTTACGATACTACTTGCAGGGTTTGGAAAAATTTCAAATTCATGCAATAGTGGATTATTTTGATTTGATAAAACGCTAAAACCATAAACTTTTACACTTCCGCTTTCTGCTCCGTTTAACGCATCTCCAGGTGCACCAACAGCAATTATATTAGTGTCTTTTGCCATTTGCACACTAATTCCTGAATTACCATTTTGACTTGTTCCAATGATATCTACACCAACTTGCTCCCAACTACCAGAATTATTTTGAAAAACTCTGGTTGTGCCACCGTTTATAATTACATCACTACCTCCAGGAGCGCCTACAGCTAATAATGAACCATCTGATGATAAACTAACGCTTTGTCCAATTAATTCAAATTCATTTCTCCCCGCAATAGTATTACCTAATTGTACCCATTCATTATTAGTTAAGGTATAAATTTTTACCTCTCCACCAGAAGAGAAAATACCTGCATCTGAAAACGGACTACCTACAGCCAATATATTACCATCTTTAGACAAACTGGTAGAAGTATCAAAATTACCTAATTGTTGACCTTGTTTGTTAACTCCCAGTATACTTTCTCCTAATTGCACCCAATTTCCAGACTGATTTTCATAGACTTTAATTTCTCCTGCTTCTTCATTAAAAGCATCACTTCCTGGAACTCCTATAACAACTCTAGATCCATCATCCGACAGGGTAACAGAGCTACCTAAAAAATCGTCACTGTTTTCACCGTTAATATCTTGACCAACTTGTGTCCATACCCCGCCTATATTAGTAAATATACGAACATGACCAGCCAAACGACCACCAGTATTTGCGTTAGCTAATGCTCCCGCTGCAAATGTTTTACCATCTCCAGATAGACTTACGCTGTATCCAAAACGATCAAGTCTGCCAACACCTTCAATATCATCTCCTATTTGTACCCAATTATTATTTACGTTTTGGTAAACGGCCACTCGCCCTCTTCCTAACGGTGGGTTATTATCGTCCTCGCCAAATCTATTAGCGCCAATTGCAACAATGTTTCCATCTGAAGACAATGATAAACTCATTCCAAAATTATTACTTCGAGCCACACCATTTAAAGTGGCCCCAATTTGTGTCCACGTACCAGATTCATTTTTGAATAGTCGTACCTCGCCAGCTCGAGATAAACCCATAGGATCTGCTCCTGGGCTACTTACTGCTAACACGTTGCCATCTGCAGATAGTTGTAAACTGCGGCCACATCTGTCCAAAATTGCTTCACCTGTTATGGTTTGCCCTATTTGAGTTTGACCTATTAAATAAAAGGGGATAAGTAATGAGAGTATAATTAATTTCATAGCATTTATAATTTTTGCCAAAATTAAGGAATAATTCTTGGATTTTATATGAAATATGAGAATATTATGAGCTATTTACTAGGCAAATAGACTGATTTGCAATTAACTCGGCTTTAAAAATAACCTCTGGAATATTTACGATTAAAGAAGCTGTAGATAATAGACCGCAAAGAATCGTCATAAATTTTAATCACTTTACCACTACCAATGCCATAGATAAATCAATAATAAGGCCACTTAGCGCATCGTATTTTTTAGTTTACTTTCGAGAGGAAAGTATTGGTGATGTAAAATAAAC
Source organism: uncultured Flavobacteriaceae bacterium (assembly GCA_937937185.1). Lineage (GTDB taxonomy): Bacteria > Bacteroidota > Bacteroidia > Flavobacteriales > Flavobacteriaceae > JAHDGB01. The sequence continues at coordinate 1,967 of CALDCO010000296.1, read as the reverse complement.
ACCCTTATTGGAGATACACTAGCGCCTCTTATGTTTGGATACTAAAAAGAGGCTGTCTAAAAAGTATTTTTAATCGTACTTCTGTCCCGAAGTTTCGGGATATTTCAGAATCTCATAATGTGACGTGTTAGTCTTTTGTGAGAACCTGAATCAAGTTCAGGTTGACGAAATGTACCTTTTCAGACAGCCTCTAAATTATAAAACTACGTTTTAAGTTATTTTATCATTTCGTAACTTCTCTTAATAAATTTAGTAAGTTCTTCACCCTTAAGTAAGCCATGAGATAAACGGGCTAAATCTAAACTTTGAGAGATTAAGCGCTGTTGTTTTTTCTTGGTTTTGGTATTAAGTATTTCGTTTACTAATTCATTATTGGTATTCACCACTAAGTTATACATCTCTGGCATATTTCCCATACCAAACATACCACCTCCGCCACCAGTGGCCTGCATTTCTTTCATACGGCGCATAAACTCTGGTTGCGTAATTATAAATGGTGAAGCGCTACTATCTAAAGCTTCTAACTGTACCATGAATTTTTCAGAAGGAATGGTCTCTTTTAATAACGCGTCTAAAGCTTTGGTTTGTTCTTCATCTAATTTAGAAATTACAGTATCTTCTTTTTTAATGAGCTTATCAATAGAATCCGCATCAACACGAGCAAAAGAGATTTTCTCTTTAGTGCTCTCTAATTTTTGCATTAAATGCGGTACAATAGGCGAGTCTAATAATAATATTTCATACCCTTTTGCCTTAGCAGATTCAATATAACTATGCTGTTCTTCTTTATTAGACGCATATAATATCACTAATTTGTCGTCCTTGTCGGTTTGGTTGGCTTTAATTTTATTAAAAAGCTCCTCATAGGTATAGTATTTACCATCTACTGTTGGATACAAAGCAAAAGCATCTGCCTTTTCGAAGAATTTTTCTTCAGAGAGCATTCCGTATTCAATAACGATTTTAATATCATTCCATTTGGCTTCAAAATCTTCGCGATTGTCATTAAATAGCGACTTCATTTTATCGGCGACTTTACGCGTAATGTAAGAGGCTATTTTTTTAACAGCACCATCGGCTTGTAAGTAGGATCTAGAGACATTAAGTGGAATGTCTGGAGAATCAATCACCCCACGAAGCATGGTTAAAAACTCAGGAACTATACCTTCAACATTATCGGTAACAAAAACTTGGTTTTGATAAAGCTGAATTTTATCCTTTTGCATGTTCATGTCGTTGGTCATCTTAGGAAAGTATAGAATCCCAGTAAGATTAAAAGGATAATCAACATTTAAATGAATATTAAATAAAGGTTCTTCGAACTGCATTGGGTACAACTCTCGATAGAATGATTTATAATCATCATCTTTCAAATCTTTTGGTTGCTTCGTCCATGCAGGACTCGGATTATTGATAATATCATCTACAGTAATTTTCTTATGAGGTTCTGTAGATTCTTTACCCTCTTTATCTTTGATAGTTTTTGGCTTATGGTTTGGATCATTAACTTCCTTTGTGCCGAACTTAATTGGTATCGGCATAAACTTATTGTATTTCGTCAATAATTCTCTAATTCGTGGCTCTTCCAAAAACTCAGTAGAATCTTCAGCGATATGCATAATAATCTCAGTACCTCTCTCTTTTTTATCTGCTTTCTCAATGGTGAATTCAGGAGAGCCATCGCAGGTCCAATGTACCGCTGGTTCTTTCGATACATGAGATTTCGTAATTATTTCAACTTGATCTGCAACCATAAATGCTGAATAGAATCCTAGACCGAAATGGCCAATAATACCAGAGTCTTTTGCAGCATCTTTATACTTGTCTAAAAATTCTTCCGCTCCAGAAAAAGCTACCTCATTAATATATTTTTTAACTTCTTCTTCACTCATTCCTAGACCTTCATCGATGATGTGCAATTTTTTAGCGTCTTTATCGATTTTAACTTCAATCTTAGGATCGCCATA
>CALDCO010000295.1 GCA_937937185.1 uncultured Flavobacteriaceae bacterium | reverse complement strand
TTTAGCATGGCGTTTTCTAAACCATTAGTATCATCTTTTAATTGTGTTTCGATATACGCTTTTCGCTTTTTATTTAATGTTTCAATTTCAGCTTGGATGGTTTCTCTCTCTGTCTTCTTCATCGATATGTAGGCACGTATTTCTTCTTTGTTTTTACCTTTTAGTGCATTGGGTAGGGCGTCTTGTTCAATAGTATTGTAATTGAATCCATCCTTTTTAGACGCATCAACTAAATCCCATGAATCATTTTTATATAAATGCGACCCTTTGCTTACTGTTCGGCTAACGGCATTACTTTCGCTATAGGATAGGGCTTCTTTATCTTGACTTGCTTGCAGTTTCATTTTTTGCTGTCCTAATTTTCCATAAGCGATATAGGTTTTGTTAAGCTTGGTATTGTAATTTAAAATGGCATCATCATAAGGTGTTTTAACGTAGGTCGTGGCCTGGTTATGATTAATGGCAATATAGTTTCCGCTGGCCAAATCGGCGCCGTTTTTCCAGTAGCTTGTAACGCCTTGCTCATAATCACCACAAAAAATAGTATTTATAGTCACCCCTTTTGTATTTGCACTTTTAGCTGCGGTATGATAACTAATTTCACCTTGATCGAAAGGTTCGTTTCCTGCGATGAATATTAATTTTAAATCGTCTGGATTGTCGTTCCAACGTAATTGATTTAATGATTTTAAAATGACTTGTCCGCAATACTCATTACCTCCTTTTGTTGTTAAAGAAAAGAGCTGCTTGGAAATTTCATCTAAATCTTCGCTAAAAGCCAAAACTTGGCGTATGTAGCCTTCTTTACTATCTAAATTATCGTTACCATATTCATAAAGCGCAATCTGTAAATTAGGTTTTGTATTATCGCACTTGGCATAAGAGAGTTCATTTACAATTTTCCAGAGTTGAGATTTTGCCTGGTCTATTAAACCATCCATGCTATTACTAGTGTCTAGTAAAAGAGCTACTTTAATGTATTGCTTATTCGGTTTTGGTGGTTGGTTTATTGCAAATAGTTGTTCGTTATTTTTTTCTTCTGCTTTACAAGAGGTTAATGCCATGAAACAGGATAGGCTTATGAGTATTTTAAAAATTGTTTTCATAATTATATTAATTTGAATTTAACTGATACTGATGCTTTGAGTGTTATTTTTTGAAAATTTGGGTTGCTTAAAACCTTGTTTTCTTTTTCACTATAAAAGTGACTGGAATTAGAAATAAGAGGGTCGTAATTCGAATTTGTTAATAGGTCATTTTCATGAATATGGAGTGCATTTCCAATTTTTTGATTAATTGCAGTGGCGTAATCTAAGGCTTTGTTTTTTGCGGTTTTTAGAGCTTCAATCTTTGTTTTACGCTTTAATTTTTCAATTTCAGAATGGCTAACTCTTAAAATCGAAATACTAGAGATATTAATATCGTTTGCAATGTTATAAACGTTGTTTAATTCTGTGCCATCGCATACCGTGAGTTCATATTTTTTAGTTTTGAAAACTTCATTTTTTCCAAAGAATTTTTTTAGAGAGAGGCCATCATAATTTAAAATGGTTAAGTTATTATCGGTATCAATACCAATAGATTTTAGTGTAGTAATTAGCAGCTGTTCTTGTTTTTCAATAGTCGTTTTCCCTCGATATTGGGTTTCATCAAATTCAATATTCAAATAAATTTCATCTGGAGTAATTTCAAGCTCTTGTGTGCCTGTAACTTCAATGTAGGGCTGGTCTATAAAATTTTTTATGCCATTTTGTGCTTGTAAAAAAAGAGTAGTGAATAGAAAAAATAGTGGGGTTTTTAATACTAGTTTCATAATTCATTCATTTAATTTCTATGTAAACCTATACTTAAGAAACTTTAAAAAAAATAGAGATTGAGTATAGCTAGCACTTTAGTTAGTCTAGGCTAGTTTTAAGTGAGTGAACAGGGTTATTTCTATTTTAAAAAAGGCGATTTTACAAAAACAGCATTTTATTATACGAAGTAAAGTGTGTATGTTTATCTTTTATAAAGCCAGTAAATGCATAAGTACACCATATATATAAGTCTTATATTCTCGTTTATAACGATGCCTTCTTTAATGGCGCAAGAGTACGAGATTAATGCGAATAAGAAAGAAACATTTACGGTAAGAGGTCAAATTAAAGAAAGTGATACTAACCAGCCTATAAAAGGAGCTAATATACAGGTAAATGGTGGGGCTTATACGGCTTCTAATGCCTCTGGCGATTTTAGGATTGAAGCCAGTAAAGGCGATGAGTTAGTGGTGAGTCATAAAGATTTTGAAACCATTTATTACACCATCTTAAGCGATGAGCGTATTATTATTAATGTAGAGCCCATTGCGGCATCTATTTATCGTTCAAAAAGTAATAAAAAAAGAAAATACGAATCGTTTAATCAGCTTTTAGATTCGGCAATAGCAAATAAAAAAGTATCTGCTGAGAAAAGTATTCAATTTATAGCCGAGAGCATATCTATTAGCACTTCGACAAAACAAAATGCAGAAGCTTATGAAGTGCTGGGTGATGTGTATATGCACTGGAAACAGTACGATCTTGCAGTAAGTAATTACAGAATAAGTTTAAATAGCGCAAAAACGAATGAAACACATTTAAAATTAGCGAACGCTTATACTAAAAATGGAAATTATCAAGAAAGTCTCTCTATTTATAAGCGTTTAGAAAAAGAAGCGTTATCTAACTATCAACGTATAGAGTGTTTTGAAGGTTTGGGAGACGTTTATAAAAAAGTAGATAGAAAAGCCGAATCTTTAGCAGCCTACCAAGAAGGTTTACAAGTTGCTAAGCGGCATAAAGTGTCGCCTAAAGTGGTGGTATTAACTTCTAAAATAGCTGAAGTTTATGGCGATTTAGGAGAAATTTCTAATGCGAAAACCTATTTTAACAGCTCATTAAACTTGGCCGCCGAGGAAAATAAAAGTACTTCGGTAAAAGAAAAAATTAAAGTGGCCGATTTTAATAATAAAACAAAAGATTACGATGATGAAATTGTTCTTAGAAAAGAGATCGTAGAAGATTTAGAATCTATTAAAAGCGATACTATAGATAATGAAAGTGCACTAACCCTTCAGAAACAAAATTATAAAATAGGGAATGCCTATTATTTAAACAATAATTTAGACGAAGCCATTCCTTATTTTGAAGAAAGTATTAAAGAAGCCGAAAAGAAGGAGGATTTGGTCGTAAGAAAAGATGCGACCAGAAAGCTTTCTGAAGTTTATGTTAATGCAGGCGATTACAAAAAAGCATTAGTTGCCTACCAAAAATATACCAATTTAGTTGAAGCATTAAATATTAAAAGAGAGCAAGAGATCTCGAAGGCGGTAAGAAATAATAGAAGAATTGTAGAAAATCAAAACCGTATTACTTCGCTAGAAAAAGACCGGCAGCTAACCATAAGCCAATTTGAACTCTCTAAATCGCAAAACAGAAGTAAAACGCTAATTATTTATTCGCTATTAGGCGGTTTATTACTACTCTTATTAGCGGCTTACTTAATGTATAAATCGATAAAACAGCAAAAATTAGCGAATAATTTACTCGCTTTAAAATCGCTTAGAAGTCAAATGAATCCGCATTTTATTTTTAATGCCTTAAACTCGGTAAATAGCTTTATCGCCTCTAACGATGAGCGTACTGCGAATAAGTATTTATCAGATTTTTCGCAATTAATGCGGGCTGTTTTAGAGAATAGTGAAGAAGATTTTATTCCGCTAAGTAAAGAAATAGAACTTTTGGAACGCTATACTAAACTAGAACATTTTAGGTTTCAAGATAAATTTGATTACAAAATAACAGTCGACAAGGCGATTACTATAGACGATTATCAAATCCCCCCGATGTTGCTTCAACCTTATATAGAAAATGCGGTATGGCATGGCTTAAGATATAAAAAAGAAAAAGGCGTTTTAAGTATTGTTGTGAATAAGAAAACCAATTCCGAAATCACAATTACGATAGCAGATAATGGCATTGGACGCGAAAAATCGAAAGCCATGAAAACCAATCATCAGAAAAAGCAAAACTCTAAGGGGATGGGAAATATTAAAAAAAGAGTTGCTATTTTAAATGAAATGTATAAGGATAAAGTAGATGTGTTCATAGACGATTTCCAAACCAATGGCGATGTGGGCACAAAAGTTATGGTGACCGTAAAAAAAGACTAAATGATTTTTGATTGCTGATTTTTGAATAAAACCATATAGAATAACTAAACAAGCTTCCTGTTTATAGGGAAAACGATTATGAAATTAAAAGCCGTAATAGTAGAAGACGAAGAAACCAGTAGAGAAATTCTAAAAAATTATTTAAAAAAGTATTGTCCAAATGTCACGGTTGTTGGTGAAGCTGCTAATATAAATGAAGGCTTAGCGCTCATTAATAATCACACTTTAGACCTGGTGTTTTTAGATGTAGAAATGCCTTATGGAAATGCCTTTGATTTGCTTGATAAAGTTGAAAATCGCCATTTTGAAACCGTTTTTGTAACGGCCTACAATCATTATGCTATTGAAGCTTTAAATGCTCATGCTTCCTACTATTTAATGAAACCTATTTCTATAGAGGAACTCATAAAAGCAGTAGATTATGTGGTAGAGATTAAAACAAAAGAAACGGCTTTACAGGATAAGGTCTTAATTCCGAAAACAAACAATATAGAAGGCAAGATAACCATTCCTCAACACGACGGCTTTGAAATTTTAGATACCAAAGCAATTTTATACTGCCAAGCAGATGATAATTACACGCAAATTTTTTTAACGAACGGAAAAAGAAAAACGGTAAGCAAAACCTTAAAGCATTTCGAAGACACATTATCAAACTCAAGTTTTGCTAGGATACACAAATCATATTTAGTAAACGTAAATGAGGTGGTGAAATATAAAAAAGGAAAAGGCGGCAGTGTTATTTTAAGCAACGATAAAGAGGTGATGGTTTCGGCTTCAAAAAAAGCAGAATTATTATCGTATTTTAAATGATAAGCACTTGTGAAAATACAATAAACTTCCAACGGTTTTAGAAAAAAATAAAGAATAACACCTTAAAATCTCTTAGTTCATTATGCCAATAATAGAAACGATAAGAAACAAAACCCCAAAAATTCCCAAAGATTGTTATGTTGCCGAAAATGCAACAATTGTAGGGGAAGTCACTATAGGAAAACAATGTAGTATCTGGTTTAATGCTGTTTTAAGAGGCGATGTGCACTTTATAAAGTTAGGAAACAAAGTAAATGTTCAAGATGGCGCAGTGATACACGCTACCTATCAAAAATCGCCTACAACGATAGGGAATAATGTGTCTATTGGTCATAATGCCATTGTGCATGGTTGTACCATTCATGATAATGTTTTAATAGGAATGGGAAGTATTATTATGGACGATTGCATTATTGAGAGTAATAGTATCATTGCAGCTGGGGCAGTAGTAACCAAAAATACGATTGTTGAATCTGGAAGTATTTACGCAGGCATACCCGCTAAAAAGGTAAAAGACATTAGCAAGGCATTAATTAATAACGAAATTAATCGAATTGCAGACAATTATGTGACGTACTCGGGTTGGTTTAAATAAATTTTGTGTTGGAATAATTTTAAATGGATTGACCATGACCTCATAGAGAAAAGAACCAGTTTTAAACGTATAAAAATTTCTTTAACCAGTGAATTAATAATAGTATATATTTAATTTAAAATTTGTACTCTATCCCTGTTATAATAGAAGTCGTGAATATAGAAAAATTAGCATTGTCTTCTGCTAGAGGTTTAAATTGAGATTTAAAAATAGGTTCAACATTAAAGTATAAACGTTTATTAAGTCTTTTTTGAAGACTGAAACCTAGATTTAGTGATATTGTAGCGTTTTCAAAAGACGATTTGTTTGAAAATGTGTTTAAGTCGGTCTTAATTACAGCATCATTTAAGAGGAGGTAACTCAGCCCATAAACAACAGAGGCGCTAATTTTTTTATCAATAATTTTATGCTTTATTTCTAGAGGTATTTCTAAATAGCGCAGTTCTTGAGATACTGAGTCATTGTTTTCAATTTCATTATATTGAAATTTTAAGTTATTAATACCCGTTCTTAATACAATGTCTGGATTTAAAAAATAACTAAAGTAAACCCCATAGTTAACCGTAATGTTATTGCTAAATGAGTTGTCAAAACGGTCATATAAATCTAGAGAAGCATGAGGAAAAACAACCCATTTATAGGAAGGTTTTTTTTCTTCTTTTTTCTTCTTTTCTTCTTCTTTTGCCTTTTCTTCTTTTTCTATTTCCTGTTCCTTTTCGGGATTTAAAGCAATAGGTTGGTTTAATGATTTTGGAGTATTTTTTTCTTTTTTATCTTCCTTTTCAGTACTCGAAACAATAGAGTGATTTAATGATTTTTCAGTGAGTTTTTCTTGTTTATTTAAAGTTTTAAAAGCCGAGTTGTCGATAGACGAATAGCTTTCAGGGTTTAAATTGTTTTCGGTATCTGTTTTAATTTTTTCTACTGTTTTGACTATTGTTTTTTGTGATGTTGAAGCGTTTTTTTTCTTTTTAGAGCTCGATAATCTATGAGTTTTTGTAGGATTAAGATGTTTTTTGTTAGGGTTTTCACTGCGACTGAGGGAAGAGTTTTTAGTAGTAACAAGTCCTTTTTGGGTTTTATTAAAACTCTTATGCGTTGCTTGAATTAGAGCATTATCATTTAAAGTTGCCTTTTTCACACTGTCATTAAGAGTTTTATCAGTTTTACTAGTTGCTATTTCTGGTTGATTAAAGCGATTGGAGTTTGGATTTTTAACCGCTTGATTAATAGATTTATTATTGTTAGGGCTAGGGTTTTGAGCGTCTGTATTTACAGTACCATTTTTATCATCAGGGTTTTTAGTGAGGTTTTTATTATTGACAGAATTTTTATTAATTATGGTTTTTTCATTAAACCCAAATGGATTGCCAAAAAACATAAAAATTAACAAAGTGATGCTTACCAAACCTGAAGACAACCAAATTAAGGACAGCTTTCTTTTTTTCTTTTTTCTTTTTAATTCCTCCTCTAAATTTGACCATAAAGAATGACTTGGAGAAACGTTTTGATTCTCTAAAAGTGTTTTAATTTGAGATCCTATATCCTTTTTAGTATTCATAAGATTTTTTATTGAGGTTTAATAAAGCACTTTTATTAATTATAGCGTCTTTTAAAAGTAACTTGGCCCTGTGTAAATTAGATTTAGAAGTACCAACACTTATTGAGAGCATTTGTGAAATTTCTTGATGCGAATAATTATCTAATTCATAGAGGTTAAAAACCAATTTATACCTTGTCGGCAAGCTTTGTATGCAACCTAATAATTCATCTAGAGGTAGCTTAATAGATGCTATTTCCACGACACTGTCTTTTATAATATCATCATTAATAACAATGCTTATATGGCTGTCTTTTTTATATTTATCTATGGCTTTATTTATGGTAATTCTTTTCATCCAACCTTCAAAGGAACCTTTACCATTATACTTTTTAATATTGGAGAAAATAAATAGAAAAGCATCTTGTAAATTATCCTGGGCTTCTTCTACCGTTTTGCAATATTTTAAACACTGAAGATACAATGTGTTTTTATACCTATTGTACAATTCGCTCTGCGCTTTAATGTTCTGCTTTTTGCAAGCTTTTATGAGTTGATCTAAATTCAAGAAACGATTCAATATTTTACTAAATATAGTATTAATTAACAGGTTTTAGCTTCAATTGTAATTTCTATTATGACATAATTACCTGATTCTATATTTTCAATTCTTACATAAATGGTTTGGTTATTTGAAGTGTTTAAATAGACTTCGCTAGAAGTTATTGGGTTTGTACTATTGCTTGCATCATTAAATGTTTCAAAATAAATAATTTTGTTTTTAGACGACTCCTTTCGTAATATTTTATATATACAATCATTATAATCGTCTAAAATAAATTCTGCTACCTTGGGATTGTTAGCAAGTTCGCATTCAGTGAAGTTAAAATTATCGCAATCTGAGTTATTTGTATCGCAAAATTGATCTAAGCGCAGGATTCTATCTTGGTTAGTTAACTTTATAGAGTTTTCATCTAAATATTCTACTTTCCAATCGAAATTAAAATAGTCACCAATTTCAGTTTTGGTGTTTAAATTAATATTTATATGAAGTTCATCGTTGATATAAAATACAGTCCACGAACCAAAATACGTGTCATTATTAAAAGTAAACAATGTAGCCCCGGTTTCTTCCACAAAAACACCGCCTAGATAGCTGTTGTCAGCATTTTCAGTATAACCAATCTTCCACAAGCATCTTTTAATTAAATTTTGGCAGTAAATAATGTCTAGATCTTTTTTACACTGGTCGATGACTTCTTTTAATTCTTCATTATTATTTATGCTGAAAGTGACTCCGCTAGTTAACACAGTGGTTATGGGATAACTAATACTAATAGATTGTGTTTCCTCAAGGCTGGCTAAAAAGTTACTAAATTGTTTATCATTTTGTATTAGCATTGAGTTGATTAGAACTAAATTTTCATCAAAAACATGTAAAGTTGTTGGATAGATAAAGTCGATACATATGAGTTCTTCTTGGTTTGGAGTGTTCGTACTTTCTATAATTTGCCCCAGGTCATTATATAATTCTGAATTAACCTGTATTTTTTGCTCTGGTTCTAAAGGGACTGGATTGTTATAACAAGATTGAAAGAATAGGAGCGTTAGTATAATGAATGCGGTAGTACGTTTTTTATTCATGTTCTTAGTATTTTCTTAATGTTTCCTTTTCCTAATAGTCTTAGAATTTAAAAAAGGTTGCGTCTGTAGTTATTTTTTTAACGTTTAGAATAGATGTTCAATGAAAATTAGGAGGATTATTGGTAATCTGTCTTATATGAGATACTGAATATTAGCTATGCGTAATGAAGAGTGAAGAAGTGGAAAAATAATACGAGATATTTAATTTTCACTAGCTATGAGCAGAAATACTTTTCTGAAGTAAAAAAAACTTTTTAGTAGTATTAATTTTTATACAAAATTGAAGAAAAAAAATTTTAAATGATAACAAAATAAGATAACTGTTATCTTATTGAAGATTCCTTTTGTTTTCAGATTTCTCGATAGATTTAGTCTTAAAATGCGCTTCAATAGCTGAAACCAATTCTTCGACCGACTCCATTTTATTGATAACTTCAGCGGAAAGAAACTCTTCAATGTTGTTGTTCTCTGCTACGAGAATTGTCGGGTACTTAAAGGTGTTTATGTGGTATTCGTTTTCAAACTCATCAATGTGTAGAAATTTCATTTTAATAGTAGCAGACTCTCGAAAACGTTTCCAGTATTTGTTTTCAGAAAACGTATCGAAAGTAATGGCACATAAATTACAAGCATAGGTTTTTGGGCTAAACAATTTATGAGCAACATCCAGAACCATATTGCCAATTCCAGAGTTAGCATTGTAAACGAAAATGAGTTTTTGCATGTAAATTGGTTCGTTTATTAACAAGAAACTTACATTGGGAATGGGTGTCGTTTGGATTTAAAATTTAACAATAGTCTACTTTGAAGCAATCGTGACCTTAATAGTTAATCGTTATAACCTTAACAGAAAGCAATGCCGTAATTTCTGAATGTATGGGTCTGAAATTTTAAAGACAGTTTTACTTTTTTATAATAGAGCATCTCTTAAAACCATCTCGACTAAAAACACAGCCCTGTTTTCTATAATAAACGTATTAAGAGGGTATGTTAAAGAGGTTGAAAACACAGCGTAAAACCCTTATATTTTGAAATATTTTTAACACCAATTTTGGTTGAACAGCTATTTTAACGGTTATTTTACACAAAAAAGGAAGTTTTTACGTAAATTAGCGTTAAATATACATTTATTGCCTCAATAATTAATTAGACTAATTAAAACTTAACTATGATCATGATGAAAAGATTTAACAAAAAACTAGTGCTCGCATTTGCTTTAACGATAAGCTTTGTATTTTTAACCAATGGGCAAGACTGGAATGGAATTCCAGTGCCTGCTGATGCTGGGGTGGGTAAGACCTGGCAATTGCAAACAGGAATTTCTGACGACTTTAATTATACTTTTAATGCCACCTCCCAAAATAGAAATTTTGGTCCAGAAGGTGTTTCTCCAAAATGGAACAATTTTTATCACAACTCGTGGGAAGGACCTGGACCAACAAAATGGAGAAGAGATCACGTGGCCGTGAATAATGGATTTTTAAGTATTTGGGGAGACAGAGTCCCTGGAGAATTTAAAACATATCCAGTTAATGGAACCACAGATACCAAACCAGCGACCCGTGCAGGTTGTATCACTTCAACTAATAAAGTCATTTTTCCTGTTTTTGTAGAAGCTGAGGTTAGGATCATGAATTCTTCGTTAGCCTCAGACATCTGGCTTCTTAGTTCTGATGATACCCAAGAGATAGACATTATTGAAGCTTATGGTGGTACAGGCGATGATGGTCGTAATGCTTTTTTTGCTGAACGTATCCACTTAAGTCACCATGTCTTCGATCGTAATCCAGGCACTATTAGAGATTACCAACCGCAAGATTGGAACAGTTGGTGGCGAAGAAATAACGTGTCTAAATGGGGCGGAAAAACCGTTAGAATTGGAGTGTATTGGAAGAATGAAACGACCATCGAATATTATATTGACGGAGAAATTCAAAGAGTACTTGCAGACGATGCCATTCAAACCAGAACCCTTCCAAATGGACACTGGTCGTACGAATATCCTTCAGGGTTTACCAATGGCGTTTTAAATGTGATACAAAGTGGAGCTAAAGCGGGTTTCCAAGAAATGAATACAGCGCCAAGTTTAAAAGAAGCTCAAGCGGCTTCTAATATAAGTGTTATAGATCCATACAATTACCTTGGAAATGGTAGAAAAATCACGAAACCATTAGACATTATTATTAATGTAGAAGACCAAAGTTGGCAAGCTGTTGCGAATCGTTCTCCAAATAATACAGAAATTCAGCGATTTGATGATAATAATTTATTAGTGAATTGGATTCGTGTGTACAAGCCTGTAGGTACAGGAAGTGAAGAAAGAACACGATCAATAACTTTTGATAATAGAGCAGATGTTACCCCTGCAGGAGGTGCAGCACCTCAAGTTAATGCTGGAGACATATTACCAATGGATATCTCTTATGCTACTGGTGCTACAGCTGGTGTAGAAGAAGATTTATTCTACATCGCCACTCAAATTAGACAAATTGATGCCAATGGTATGGAAGTAAATACTAGCGAATTTGTTCAAGCTCGTTTTGATGGCGATCCTAATGCAGGCTCATTTAATCATGATTATGTGATTCCTTCTCACTTTGCAGATGGACAACCCATTCCTAAAACAACAGATTTACCAGATGGACATACCCACATATTATTACTGTTTATGTCTGTAGATGGAGATTCGAATTTTGCAGATGCAAATGATACTATTATTATTGAAAGTAATATTTTATCTAATCCTGATGTTAATGAAATAGATAATGAAATTACTTTATATCCTAATCCAACACAAGGGGAGCTTAATATAAAAGGCGATTATAAAGATTGGAAAATTTACAGTGTATCTGGCGCTGTTATAGGAGAAGGAGAAAAATCTAAAATTAATACGACAAGTTTTTCTGCTGGATTATATTTTATTTCTTTTGATAACGATGCGAGTAAAACAATTAAATTTGTGAAGCAGTAGACCATTTTGTCATTTAAGATAATTTCAAAAAAAGCTAATAATTGTTGTAATACATTACTAGCTTTTTTTGTTTTGCTTAGTAATAATTCTAATCTTTGTTATAATGACAGGCTTAGTATATAAATCGACAGGAAGTTGGTACACCGTTAAAACAGAACTGGGTAAAACATACGAATGCAGAATTAAAGGAAAATTTCGTTTACAAGGGATTAAAAGTACTAATCCTATTGCTGTTGGCGATTATGTAGACTTTGAATTGGAGCCGAAAAATGATGAGGATACAGGAGTGATTAATACCATTCATGATCGAGAAAATTACATTGTAAGAAAATCGGTAAATTTATCTAAGCAAACCCATATTATTGCTTCAAACATAGATGTTGTTTTCTTACTCATAACGATAAACAATCCGCCAACATTTACTAGCTTTATTGATCGGTTTTTAGTCACTGCAGAAGCCTATTCCATAAAAACGATATTATTATTTAACAAAATAGATACTTATAATGATGATGCCTTATTAAAAGTAAAGCGTTTAATTCAGACCTATCGATTAATAGGCTATGAATGTATTGATATTTCAGCCAAAACAGGGAAAAACATACCTAAGGTAAAAAGTCATATGCTAAATAAAGTGAGTATGTTTACAGGGCATTCTGGCGTGGGTAAATCGACACTCATTAATGCGATAGAGCCCAATTTAGATTTGAAAACTAAATCCATTTCATTACAGCACATGCAAGGACAGCACACCACTACCTTTGCCGAAATGTACGACCTAAGTTTTAAAGCGAAGATCATTGACACTCCAGGAATTAAAGGTTTTGGAGTTGTCGATATGGAAAAAGAAGAAGTTGGTGATTATTTTCCTGAGTTTTTTGAATTAAAGCAAGGGTGTAAATTTTATAATTGTTTACATGTAGAGGAGCCTAAGTGTGCAGTTAAAAAGGCCTTAGAGAAAGATGAAATTGCGGCTTCAAGATATAGGAGTTATTTGCAAATATTAGAAGGTGACGAACAACATTATAGGGCCGATGTTTGGAATCTGGAGTAAAAGCCAAAAACCGAAAAAAAATAACTGCTTAAATTAATATGGAACCGCCTCGAAATACGAATATAAAATGAAAGTTGTTATTCAAAGAGTCTCTAAAGCGCGTGTTGAAATTAGTAAAAAAGAGGTGGCAAAAATTAAACAAGGTTTGCTCGTCTTATTAGGGATTACGCATCAGGATGCGCAAGAAGATATTAATTGGCTATCAAAAAAAATAGTAAACCTTCGCATATTTGGAGACGAGAAGGGTTTAATGAATACCTCAATTATTAATAATGGTGGCGATATTATTGTGGTGAGCCAATTTACACTTTACTCAAGTACTAAAAAAGGAGCACGGCCTAGCTTTATTAATGCTGCTAAACCAGCGGTTGCAATTCCTTTGTATAAAAAATTTATATCGCAATTAGAAAACGATCTGGGAAAACCGGTTCAAACCGGAGAATTCGGTGCCGATATGAAAGTGGAATTAATTAATGACGGCCCTGTAACTATTGTGATCGATACGCAAAATAAAGAGTGAGTTAACAAATTTGCATCTTGTTAATTTTTTTTATATTTGCTTAAAACCTACTTAATATACAATGACTTACAAATCTATTCAAAGCATGTTAATCATGCTTATATTCTTTTTTAATTATTCTCAAAACTATAATTACGTTACTACAGAGATTGCACCAGAGCTTAAAGAAAATGCAAATGCTGTTGTACGTAAAAATGAGGTGACTATTGAGTTGTCTTCATATAACAAAATGCTAGTAAAAAAGCATCGCATTGTTACCGTGTTTAATAAAATGGGAGCAAAAAGCATTAATGCTGGTATTGGTTATGACAATACCATTTCTATTAAAAAATTAGAAACTAGAATTTATAATGCTTTAGGGATTGAAATAAAAAAAATTAAGGAAAAAGATTTTATAGATGTAAGTGCAGCAGATGGGTTTTCGATTTATACCGACTATCGGGTAAAATACCTTAAATACATTCCTAATACTTACCCTTATACTGTTGAATATATTGAAGAATCTGTTCGCAGTACAACGGCTTTTATTCCCAGTTGGTATGCTATTGAGGATTATTATACAAGTGTTGAAAATTCGAGTATTACCATAAACAATACTTCAGGCATTACGCTCTCAAAGAAGACCTATAATTTGGAGCATTACAATATCACGGCAGTATCAGATTTTAGTTACATGGCTTCAGATATAAAAGCCATTAAAAAAGAGTCGTATAGCCCAGCTTTTTCTAGTATAATGCCGTCGGTTAGATTTTCATTAAAAGAGTTTGATATGAAAGGCGTTAAAGGCACCAATACAAGCTGGAAGGATTTTGGTAAATGGATGAATGATAAATTGATTAGTGAGACAACGGCACTTCCTGAGGCGGTTAAAGTAAAAATGAGAGATTTAACAAAAAACGCTAAAACCGATTTAGAAAAAGCAAAAATTGTTTATGAGTACATGCAAAATAAAACGCGGTACATTAGTATTCAAATAGGTATTGGCGGATGGAAACCCATGTTGGCAAGTGATGTTGACCGATTGGGTTATGGCGATTGTAAAGCACTAACCAACTACACAAAGTCATTATTAGAAGCTGTTGGGGTAATGTCCTATTATACTGTAATTGATGCTGGAAGGGATATAAAAAATATAGACAAAGAGTTTTCATCGATTCAAGGCAATCATGCGATCTTATCTGTTCCAAATGAAGCTAATTATACTTTTTTAGAATGTACTAGCCAGACCGCACCTTTTGGATATAACGCAAATTTTACTGATGATAGAGACGCGCTAATTATTACTCCTGAAGGCGGTAAAATTATTCATACAAAAGTTTATGAGGCTAAAGACAATTTACAAACAACAACCTCAAAAGTAAAAGTAAGTGCATTGGGAGATATAGAAGCAGCGGTTACCATTGTTTCTGAAGGGACTCAATATAGTTATCATGAAGGCATTCAAAATGAATCAGAGAAAGATAAAGACGCTTATTATAAAGAGTATCTAGACAATGTTAACAATCTAGAGCTATTAGGAGTGAAATTCAATAATGATAAAGGTGCTATAAAGTTTACTGAAGAAATTGAATTAAATGCTCGAAAATACGCTGCCAAAACAGGCGATTTATTACTAATGGCACCTAATATGTTTAATAAAATTAAAACCATTCCTCCAAGATATGAAGAGAGAAAATTACCTTTTGAAATCGATCGCGGGTTTTTAGATATCGATGAGACAGAAATCGATTTAGCGGAAGGTATGGGTATAGAAGCAATAAAAGATCCCGTTACGATTAAAAATAAGTTTGGAGAATACCACTGCTCGGTAAAAAAAGTAAGCGATAAGAAATTAGTATACTCTAGAAAATTAATGATAAACAAAGGGAAATATACCAAAGAAGATTACAACGATTACAGAAATTTTTATATAAATATCGTAAAACATGATAAGTCTAAAATCGCTTTAAAATCTATGTAACCTATGAAAGTAAAAACACTAATTATTACAATTTTAACCTGTAACCTATTACTAGCTCAAGATTTTAAGTTTGGCAAGGTAACTAAAGAAGAACTTGAAGAATCGGTTAATAGAGTAGATCCAGAAGCAAATGCCGCAGTGCT
>CALDCO010000294.1 GCA_937937185.1 uncultured Flavobacteriaceae bacterium | reverse complement strand
TTCAGTCAGTGATTTTCTATAGAAAATTGTATCGAAGACCATTAAATTTTCAATCAAAAGCCTAATTTCGATACCATTTTTCTTCGTTTCACTTTGAAAAATCACTCAATTTGACGGCTTTTTCATACTAAATCCTTAGGTTGAACTCACGTTAATTATGAACTTATCAAAAAATGTAATAATGATTTTTTTATTCATAGAAATAAGAAAACTAAATCATAGCTGTAACTTTGTTTTCTTTTTGTTATGGAAGTAAAAGTGCGTTTTATTAAGGCAATTTCAAAATTAAAATAGTATTGATTAAATAATTGAAAATTAACATCTTAAATCCTTGCTTTTTTAAAATAAAAAAAATATCTTGTAGTAAGAATTAGTTTTAAAAACTTATTCTTTAATAAAATTGTTTTTATAGCAGGCAGGCGAATTTAGGTTCTAATGTCATTCAAAAATAATGGTAAAAACAATTATAATTGATACATCCGGTTTCAGGTCAATACATTTTGAAAGAAACCCAAATGTATCATTGATTTAGCAAATGTTTAGAATTGAGTTTAGTAGAAATACTAAGTAAAGCAAACAGTGTTAACTCAAAAAAGCCATATCAAAAATAGTTAAATCTATAATGATATGGCTTTTATTTTTTTAAGTATTCTGCACATTTTCAACTTAAACCATTTTCTATATTAAACCGGCTTTAAAATCGGTATCGATTTCATTATATTTGCAACACTTTTTTAAAATAAACATTAAGCGCACAAAAAAAATGTCACAAACACCAAAGATTATCTATACCAAAACAGATGAGGCACCAGCATTAGCAACGCGCTCATTTTTGCCCATCGTTAAGGCTTTTGTTGAACCGTCAGGAATTAACATCGAAACGAAAGATATTTCTTTGGCTGCTAGAATTTTAGCTGTTTTTCCAGACTTTTTAAAAGAAGATCAAAAAGTGTCAGACGATTTAGCTTTTCTTGGCGAATTGGCAAAAAAACCTGAGGCAAATATTGTTAAATTACCTAATATTAGCGCTTCACTTCCGCAATTAATCGCTGCAATTTCAGAATTACAAGCGAAAGGTTTTGCAATACCAGACTATCCTGAAGAGCCAAAAAATCCCGAAGAAGAAGAAATTAGAGCACGTTATAATAAAATTAAAGGCAGTGCTGTAAATCCAGTGCTTAGAGAAGGGAATTCAGATCGTCGTGCCCCTAAAGCTGTGAAAAACTTTGCAAAAAAGAACCCGCATTCCATGGGCGCATGGTCTAGTGACTCTAAAACCCATGTAGCAACAATGACTGAGGGTGATTTTGCGCATAATGAAAAATCTTTAACCATAGCCAATGCAACTGCCGTAAAGATAGAACATACCGATACTAATGGTAAAACAACCGTTTTAAAAGACGACTTAAAACTATTGCAAAATGAAATTATTGACGCGACAGTATTAAGTAAAAAAGCGTTACTGCGCTTTTTAGAAACTGAAATTATCGATGCGAAAGAAAAAAATGTTTTGTTATCACTACATATGAAAGCAACGATGATGAAGGTAAGCGATCCTATTATTTTTGGACATGTCGTACGCACTTTCTTTAAAGAGACTTTCAAAAAACATGCAGAAACATTTAGTGAAATAGGTGTCGATGTTAATAATGGTTACGGGAATCTTCTAAGTAACCTTAACGAACTCTCAGGGACTAAGCGCCAAGAAATTTTAGACGATATTGACGCTGAAATGACTAAAAGACCAGATCTCGCAATGGTTAACAGTGATAAAGGCATTACAAACCTTCATGTCCCCAGTGATGTTATTATAGATGCTTCAATGCCAGCCATGATTAGAACGTCTGGACAAATGTGGAATAAAGATGGGGAACTTCAAGACACTAAAGCAATTATTCCAGATAGTAGTTATGCAGGAATCTATACGGCGACCATTAACTTTTGTAAAAAACATGGTGCTTTCGATCCTACTACAATGGGAACTGTGCCTAATGTTGGTTTAATGGCACAAAAAGCAGAAGAATATGGATCTCATGACAAGACATTTGAAATCGCTTCTAATGGTATAGTTCGCGTTGTTGATGCCTCTGGAAAAATACTTATAGAACATCCTGTAGAAACAGGAGACATTTGGAGAATGTGTCAGGTAAAAGATGCTCCCATTCAAGATTGGGTAAAATTAGCAGTTACAAGATCGAGAGCTTCTAAAACGCCTGCAGTATTCTGGTTGAACGAAAACAGAGCCCACGATGCTGAATTAATTAAAAAAGTAACCGTTTATTTAAAAAATCATGATACTGAAGGTTTAGATATAAGAATTTTAAACCCTATAAAAGCAACAGAGTTTACTCTGGAACGTATTAAAAGAGGAGAAGATACGATTTCGGTTTCGGGAAATGTATTACGCGATTATTTAACCGATTTGTTTCCTATTCTTGAAGTAGGGACTAGTGCAAAAATGTTATCTATTGTACCATTAATGAATGGTGGTGGTCTCTTTGAAACCGGTGCAGGTGGATCTGCACCTAAACATGTGCAACAATTTAATAAAGAAAATCATTTGCGTTGGAATTCTTTAGGCGAGTTTTTAGCGTTAGCCGTTTCTTTAGAGCATTTTAGCGAAGTAAATAATAACCCTAAGGCTAAAATTTTAGGGGAAGCCTTAGATAATGCTACTGAGAAATTATTAGAAAACAAAAAAGGCCCCTCTAGAAAAGTCTATGAATTAGATAACAGGGGG
>CALDCO010000293.1 GCA_937937185.1 uncultured Flavobacteriaceae bacterium | reverse complement strand
TTGTTTTTCATTAATAACTCGCCATAGGCTTGTAATTCCGCATCGATAGTAATGGTAATGTCCTTTCCGGGTTCAGGAATAGTATCAAACTTTCCCTCTTTATAAGGGCCTAAATTTCTATTAAAACGGTCTTTTTGTATAAATTTAATGCCTTTTCTACCTCTAAGTGTATTTTCATAAGATTTTTCTACACCATTCTTTCCTTTTAAATCGCCTAATTTGTAATAAGCATCTTTTTTAATATCTCTGTCATTAACTTCCCCAATATCACCTAATATATTAGCGCCAATCGTGGTTTCGTATTGCCTTAATGAACGCTTTTGAATATAAAACCCGGTGTATTTTCGCATTTTTTCTTGTAAGATGGCATAATCTTCCTTAGACATGTGAGAAATAAAAACAGAAGGCAAGCGCGGGGAGTAGTGTTTTGCCTTGTTGTATTTTTTTATAAACTCTTCTTTGGCAATTTTTAAAAGGCTACAGAATTCAAGCGTATCTAACGGTTCTACTTCTCTGGGAATCACCATAACATCGTAAGAAGGTTGGTTGGCCACTAGTAGTTTGCCGTTTCTATCATAGACAAAACCTCGTTTTGGATAATCATAGACTTTACGAATCGCATTATCTTCATACAGCGTATGTGGTTGAAAGCTATACAATTGCAAATAAAATAGGCGGGCCGTAAATACGAGTCCCACTAGAATAATACAAAAGAAAAGTAAAAATTGTCTCATTTAGATGTTCTGCCAAATAGAATAGTAACCAATACACATAAAAGTAAAGTAAAAATACAAGAGAATAACGTATTTTTTAAAATTAAAATTACTTTTGAAAGGTTAAAAATTTCTAACAAGAACAAAATAAGATGATGAATAGTAATAAGAATGGTCATATAGGTTAACCTTTGACCAGCATCGATGGCATTAAATTTAACAGATTGGTGCTCATAGGCTGCTCCAAAGCTAAATTTTAAGGCGGCTGGGCGTAAAAATGCAATAGTGACACTGGCTGCTGCATGAATGCCTCCTGTATCTGAAAAAATATCGACAAAAAACCCCAATAAAAAACTTAAAAACAAAAAAAGCATTCGGTTATTTATTATGGGAAATAAAAGAATAAATAATAGGTATACATAAGGGTTTATATAGCCTAAAAAATTAATATGGTTTAACACCAATACTTGAACTAAAAGCAGTATTATAAAACGAATGGTATTTAGTGCTATAATACTATTCATTGTTTGGGCTTTGTATTAAATGTATTGTTTTTCTATCTTGATTTTCCAGAATATACACATGCTCAATACTGGTCATGTCATTAAACAGTTTTACCTTTATTTCATAATAATTTTCGGCATTATCTAAATGAAAACTTTCAATGGCACCAATGGGAACGCCTTTGGGGAAAATAAAAGACCTGCCTGAGGTAATAATAGTGTCTCCCTTCTTAACAGGTGCAATTTTAGGGATGTCTGTTAATTGTATATATTCTGGAGAAATAGCATCCCAATTTAGAGAGCCAAAATGATTGGTCTTTTTTAATTGAGCGCTAATACTTGTTGTGGTATTTAATATAGAAATTACCGTTGCGTATTTGCTTGAGGTATTATCGATAATTCCTAAAATGCCTTTAGGTGTAATAACCCCCATGTCTTGCTTTATACTATCTCTGGTTCCTTTGTTAAGGGTAATAATATTATTAGTTAAGGCGTAGCTGTTTTTTAAAACTCTTGCAGCGGTAATTTTATAGTTAATGCCGTAAGTTGTGCTATCTATATAGGATTGATTGACTATGGTGTCTTTCCCATAAAGTAAATCGCGTAATTGTTTGTTTTCTTCATGAAGGATACTATTTTTTTGTTTTAAATTAAAATAGTCACTAATACTGTTAGACGTACTGTACAATCCACCACTTAAAAAATTAGCAGAATTAATAAACTTACTTTTGTGATAAGAATGCGATTGAATGGTAAATGATAAGGCTATTGAAAACAGAAAAAAAAACAACAAAAACGTTTTATTGCGTAGTATAAAATTTACAATTTGCTGCATGTTATTTTAAGTCCTATTTTATCAATACACTTTTGTATTTTGGTAAATTTTTAAGCGTAATTCCTGTGCCTCGAACTACGGCACGTAATGGGTCTTCAGCAATATAAACCGGTAAATCGGTTTTTTGTGATAAACGCTTGTCTAATCCACGAAGCATAGAACCACCGCCCGCAAGATAGATACCTGTATTATAGATATCTGCAGCTAATTCTGGAGGGGTTTGCGACAAAGTTTCCATGACTGCATCTTCAATACGTAAGATCGATTTGTCTAAAGCTTTAGCAATTTCTCTAAAAGAAATTTGAACCTGCTTAGGTTTTCCTGTTAATAAATCACGCCCTTGAACACTCATGTCTTCTGGTGGAAGGTCTAAATCTTCTGTAGCTGCTCCAATTTGAATTTTTATTTTTTCTGCGGTACGCTCTCCAACATATAAATTATGTTGCGTTCTCATATAATAGATAATGTCGTTTGTAAAGACATCTCCTGCAATTTTCACCGATTTATCACAAACAATTCCTCCAAGTGCAATCACAGCAATCTCTGTCGTACCACCACCAATATCAACAATCATATTTCCTTTAGGTTGCATAATGTCTACACCAATACCAATTGCAGCAGCCATAGGTTCATGAATAAGGTACACTTCTTTACCATTTACACGCTCAGCACTTTCCTTTACCGCTCGCATTTCTACTTCTGTAATCCCCGAAGGGATACAAATTACCATTCTTAAAGCCGGCGTAAATAACTTCCTTTTTAGGGCAGGAATGTTTTTTATAAACATACTAATCATTTGCTCGGAAGCATCAAAATCGGCAATAACCCCATCTTTAAGTGGTCGTATTGTTTTTATATTTTCATGTGTTTTTCCTTGCATCATGTTGGCCTCTTGGCCAACAGCAATTATTTTTCCTGAAACGCGATCTCGAGCAACAATTGATGGTGCATCAACAACAACCTTGTCATTGTGTATAATTAGTGTGTTCGCTGTTCCTAAATCGATTGCGATTTCTTCAGTTAGGAAATCAAAAAATCCCATATATTATTTGCTATTATCTATGTTTGTAGTACAGTGTTTTAAATACAGCTATTTGTACTTAAAGCCTATATGTGGTAAATGTAAGAAAAGTTGCGAAAAAAAAAGTGGTTTTGTAAAGTTTGTTATACTTTAAAGTTTTATGTGGTTTAATTAAGCCAAAACACCTGTCAGGTTTTTAAAACCTGACAGGTGTTTATTTTGAAAAACCTGACAGGTGTTTAAGTTGCCTTTTTACAAAGAATTATTTACGTACTAATTATGAGATTCTCGCTTTCGTGAGATTTTAATGTTTAAAATGACGGGTTCCTGTAAATACCATAGCCATTTTATGGTCATTACAATAATCGATACTTAACTGGTCTTTAATAGACCCTCCGGGTTGTATGACTGCAGTTATCCCTACTTGATCTGCGATTTCTACGCAATCTGGGAAAGGGAAAAAAGCATCACTAGCCATAACGGCTCCTTTGAGATCAAAATGGAACGACTGGGCTTTGTGTATGGCTTGGTTTAAGGCATCAACACGGCTTGTTTGACCTGTTCCACTTGC
>CALDCO010000292.1 GCA_937937185.1 uncultured Flavobacteriaceae bacterium | reverse complement strand
ACCAAATTCAAAATGTAAAGGAAATACTAAGCTCGTTGTTCTTAATTTTGATTTTTTAAGTTCATTAGGAAATTCTTCTAGAGAGATTTCATCTTCATTTTGCACAAAATACCTATTGTCTTTTGGGCTTAATCGATTCCATTGAAAAGAAAAACCGTATTTCATTCTTATAAAATTCGACTGTTTTAGCAATCTGGTTTTCCAATGCCAACCCAATTCTACAAATCTAGAGCCACCAATTTTATAAGGCGAATCATTTAAATCTTGTCCTTCAATAATGGCGTTGTTTAAGCCTATAGCAAACAAGAGGTCATTAGAGGTTCTAATATCATACTTTGGCTCGTGTTTTTTACCTTTTATGTGAATCCCTTTTTTTCCAGCTCCAACCGTAATCTCAAATCTGCTTTCTTCTCCTTCCTGAGGCGTATAATTTTCGTCGTTTCGCTTTAATAATTCCATTTCATTATCTATTATAGCGATTCGATTTTCAATATTTAAGGCTCGTTTCTCTGCCATTTCTTTTTTTAAATCGTTGGCTTCTTCACTACTTAATTCATTGTTATCTAAGCGAATATTAATCCCTTCTACTTCTTGTTTTAAAAATTCTCGCTCTTCATTACGAATACGTTGTTTAGTTTCCTCTAAACTTATTATTTTTTCGTTTACTGTTTGATCTTGAATGCTGTCTTGAGCATTTAATTGAAGGGTAAAAAGGACAATGACTAAGGGCACTAAATACTTTAAAATGGTTTGCATAACTGTTCGTTTTTTAACTCCTTTAAAGGAATAATGATTAATAATTTGATTTGATGTTTCTTTAATTTTAGATATCGCTAACCCACTCTCCCAAATGGGCGATACTTTGTTTTTATTCCATGTTTTTTGATGGTACTGTCCTTATAAAAAGGATTTTCTAATTGTTCTTGCGTTCTACAACGGCGGTTCTTACTGTTTTATAGCCAGATTTTATAGTTTCGAATACGCGTTCGCGAAACGATTGCTCTAATTCGTTCTCTACCTCAGAAAGTAAGCTGTTAGCATCAACGACTCTAGTAGTTTCTACTTTAGCGCGAGCTTTAAAAATAGCTTGTGTTGCCTTGTTAAGTAGTGAATCTATTTCTGCATTTGTAACCACACTTTTATTTGCTTTTAATTCTTGTATTTGAGCAACGACTTCGTTAATTTTTTGAGTTTCAAAATGGTTACTATTATTTTTTTTATTTACGGTAGCACTTGCTAATTTTGAATGCGCTTCTAACCCTTTATTAAGAATCGGTTTGTTAAACTTTGCCGCTTTTATAGCAGTAGAAATATTGTCTTTTTTAGGCGTTTTAACCAGTCGTTGTTGGTTTTGTGTGGTTAAAACAGAAGTCGAATTAATTGTGGTTTTTGTTTTTTCCTTTATTTCATTTGCTTCATTTTTTACCACTATTTCTGGTTTATCTTTAACTTGATAAACAGGAGATGCTTTCTTTGTTTCTTTTGTAATTTCAGTTTTGTTTGGCGCATTAACAATTACTGGTCTAGTGCTGTTGTTTTTAGAGTTAAAGAATAAATTACTAACCAATAAAACCCCTATAAAACTTGCAGCTAAACCCAGCCACCAAAACGGTTTGTTGTTTTTTTTCTTTTTTAATTTATCTAACTTAACGTCCAGCCTTTCCCAGGTCATCTCATTAGGTGTAATGGTACGCTCCTCTAACTTCTCTCGTAATTTTTCATCAAACTTAATTGGTGCCATTGCTTGTATTATTTAATTTGTTCACTTTATGTTGTAACAACTTTCTTGCTTTAAAAAGCTGTGATTTAGAAGTCCCTTCACTTATGTTTAATAAGGCTGCTATTTCATTGTGTCTATAGCCCTCTATAGCATACATTACAAAAACAACTTTATAGCCTTCTGGTAACTCGTCTATTAATTTTTGAATTTGAGCCACTTCAATTTCAGAATTAATATTATTAGACGTTGCTGTTTTTTGTGCTATTAAGTCATCGTTAAATACTAATGTCTTTTTTTGTCTTAAAAATGAAATAGATTCTCTTACCATTATTCTTCGAATCCAGCCTTCAAAACTCCCCTCATTTCTATAACTTTCTAAATTTTTAAAGAGTTTTAAAAAACCATTTAACATGGCTTCTTCTGCTTGTTGTACATCTTTAATATAATAACGACACACGCTTAGCATTTTTGGTGCATACAATTCATACAACACATGTTGTGCTTCACGATTGTGTTGAATGGCTTTTTTAATAAGCTTAGACTCGTTTTTATAAAATTGAATAACTTTCAAGAATAATCGTTTTTTATTTATGGTCTTCTATTAGCTAAGACGCAAAAACGAACGTAATGGTTGCCTAGAGGTTTAAAAAAAATTATTTTTTTCTGTCAATAACATAGTTTACCATTAATTCTAATGCTTTTTTATATTCTGATTCTGGGTAATTTTGTAGGATCTTAAAAGCTTCGGATTGAAAAAATTTCATTTTTGAAACAGCATACTCTAAACCGCCATTTTTTTTAACAAACTTAATCACTTCGTTTACACGCTTTTTATCTTTATTGTGGTTTTTTATAGAATTAATTAACCAGTTTTTGTCTTTTTTAGAAACCGTATTAAGAACATGGATTAAGGGCAAAGTCATTTTTTGTTCTTTTATATCTATTCCTGTTGGTTTGCCTATACTTTGCGTCCCATAATCGAAGAGGTCGTCTTTAATTTGAAAAGCCATCCCTATTAATTCTCCAAATCGCCGCATGGTTTCTACAGCCTGAGTATTTGGCCTCACTGAAGCTGCCCCTAAACTACAACAAGCAGCGATTAACGTTGCGGTTTTTTGTCTTATAATATCATAATAAACAGACTCTGTAATGTCTAGTTTTCGAGCTTTTTCAATTTGCAATAATTCTCCCTCACTCATCTCTCGTACGGCAATAGATATTATTTTAAGCAAATCGAAATCGTTATTATCGATTGAAAGCAATAAGCCTTTAGATAATAAGAAATCCCCAATTAACACTGCAATTTTGTTTTTCCATAGCGCGTTTATTGAAAAAAAACCACGCCTTTGGTTACTATCGTCTACCACATCATCATGTACCAGTGTTGCGGTATGTATTAATTCTATGACTGAAGCGCCTCTATAGGTGCGTTCGCTAATTTCGCCATTAGAAACCATTTTTGCCACTAAAAAAACAAACATAGGTCGCATTTGTTTGCCTTTACGATTCACAATGTAATGGGTTATTCTATTTAATAAAGCAACTTTAGAAGACATCGATAATCGAAATTTTTGCTCGAAAAGCTCCATTTCAAAATCAATAGGTTGTTTTATTTGTTCTGTTATTTTCAAGTAGTTATATCATTTATTGCCACTTCAAGCTTTGTAAGTAATAATTGTAATTAATTTAATACCAGTTAAAAGTAATGAAAATTACTAATAAAAAAGACCATCTAATTATCTTTAGATGGCCTTCTCCCTTTATTATGAACAATCAAAAATTAGGTTACTTAATGAACTCTAAGCTTAATCATTTTACTACCACTTTCATTAGAAAGTTGTATTAAATACATTCCACTATTTAAATTTGAAACATCTAAAGTATTTCT
>CALDCO010000291.1 GCA_937937185.1 uncultured Flavobacteriaceae bacterium | reverse complement strand
CAAATATAGAAAATATAGTTTTTATAATTAAAGAAAACGCTTTTCGATGTCTTTTTGTCTTCATTAGTATGCAAACAAACGATTATTTTTTAGAAGAGTAGCCCTGCTAAAAAACTTGTTTAAAACAGGTCATCTTGAACTGGTTTTAGGATTACATTATTTATAAGTCATCTATCATGTCTATGATGAGATGCTGAAACAAGTTCAGCATGACGGAAATTCAACATGAAGGAAATATAGCATGGCTAAATAATTTTAATAGAAAAAGCTCATACAACAGGTCATCCTGAACTGGTTTCAGGATCACATTATTTATAAGCTATCTATTATGTCTATGATGAGATGCTGAAACAAGTTCAGCATGACGAAAATTCAACCTAAGGGAGATTTAGTATCACGGAAATTCAACCTAAGGGAAATTCGGTCTAACTAAAACAATATTAGTTGAAAGTACTCAATAAAATAATATTTTAAACCGCCACTAATATTATTACTATAAAAGTTATCAAGTGTAAAAAATTCGGCACTGGCATTTAAATAAAAATATTTAAAAATAGGGTAGGAGATTTGCCCGCCATATCTAAGAAATTGATCAGAAAAAGTATCTTTAAAAGCCGCGGCATTTAAACTAATGGTAATTTTATTCGTTGGGTCTTCATAAAGATAACCTATACCTAAGCCACCATATAATCGCTCATCAATAGTCCAGTAGGGGAACCCAGAACTTAAATCGGTAGTGCCAAGCATTCCTGCCGTTTCAACATAGGGCGCCAATTGACTAAACCTTCCCAATTTAAATAATAATGCTTGTTTAAATAGCAATAAGCCATCTAAAACATTATCGTCGTTATAATGATTGCCTTCGAAAGAAAATGTTGTTTGATGACGTTTCTTGAAGGTGAATTCTTGAAAAACAGAGAGTTGGGTTCTGTAAATACTAAGGCTGTACCCTGGTCCTGTGTCTACAGGGGTATGCAATAAATCAACAGCGGTAAAAGAATTTTCTTTAGCAAGAGAGATTCCAGAATTAAAGAAATAAAATACATTCCCATTATTTTCATAATTAAATTCACCGCCTAATTTATAGGTTATTTTCTCAGGGCGTTCTCTCGACCTAAAACCATAAGCGATACCCAATAACTCATGATTAATGTTACTGGGGTCTGTAAAATTCACATTAATAGGGTAAGCTCGCGATTGGGTGAGTCCAAAACGATATAAATGGTCTTTTTTACTATAAAAACTGTAGATTAAATTACTGCTTAAAAACGTTGGATCTAACTGGTCTGCAAGTACATTACTATTTACTTCTAGCGTATTTCCATGATTAAGCCTTAGCTGTTTAGAGAGTTTTTCTTTAACCTCTTCGTAGAAGACTGTAGGATGATGATTTAATAAATACCGCTGCTCTACTCTAGGGCGGTAAAGGATATTTTCATTAAGACGTTTTCGAAGCTTGTCTTTTTCTTCTCCGGGCTTCAGTTTTTCGTATAAAGCAAATGCTTTTCTGTAGTCTTGCATCTCAATATACGCCTCAACCATAATAAAGTCTACAGCTATATCTTCTGGATGTTCTTTTTTATAACGGGTGTAAGTTTCTGTTACAATAGTATAGTCTTTTAATTCTAAATACCATTGTAACTGGTCTCCTATAGGGAAATTCACCGCGCATTTAGACCAGTTTAAGGCTTTTCTGTAAGCGCCTATATTACCAAAAGCGTAAGCAATACTTTCGCTTAGAGCAGATAACTCATAGGTATTACAAGGCGTTTTATTTATTAATTCTTGTAAGGCTCTTGGTGGGTTATGCTCCAGGAGATAGGCAATGTATTCAGGGAAATTCTCGTTTTTTAAAAATTCGAATTCTCCAAGACTGGTTCTCCAATAGGCAACACTTTCAGCATCTAGTTTTGTGGTGCATTTAGACCATGCAACGGCAGCTTTATATTCTTTTTGATCGGCATACAACCAAGCGATTTGATCGGCTATAGTTACTAAGAATTCGTCTTTGCAAGGTGTTTTTGTGTTAAGAAATTGTTTTGCTTTTTCTTGATCTCGAGCGAGTAATAATAAAAAGAATTTTGTGTTTTCTTCGGTATTATGTGAGGTATTTAGAAACGAGATAATATACTTTGTGCTTAAATCGACATCGTCTTTGAGTATAAAAAACGTGTTGTATTCAGATTTTAAGGCAGCATCTTTGGGATAGAGTTGTAGTTGCCTCTGCATCCATTTTTTTCGAACTTTTAAGCTGGGATAGCCATTGGTTTTAGCAAACCGTTTAGAAAAAATAACATAATCATTCGAATTGTTAGTATCGCTTTTTAAGTATTGAGATTCTAACAAAGACCAAATGGTCGATTCTTGATTATTCCACTCGTAGTACTTTTGCAAGTCTATAAAGTCTTTTTCTATAAACGTAATACTGGTTTCAATTTTATGTTTAAGGAGTGAGATGGCTTTATCTAATACTCCTAACGACACCAAATGTGCTATTTCGTCGTCGATGTTATCGAAAAAATGATTGCCACTTAAATAATCGATATAATTTTCTTTAATCGATCTGAGATTGGCTGCATGTATAGGCGTGAAATGGTTGGTTATTTTTGAAGAGAGTTTAGCCGTTTTAGTATTCATATTATAGAGGTGGCCATTAAGCAAAGGGGTTTTTGTAAACTTAATATTTTTATTAGTTAAATGACTTTCTACTTCTTTTTCGTTCTTAAGTGAAACATACATAAACCAATAAGAGGCTTCGTTAGTATCGGTAGAACTTACGGTAAGTTCATTGTTATTAAATTCGTAATTATAAAAAGAGTGTCGCCAAGATTTGGTCATTGAAGTGGCGTCCTCGGTAGTAAGAAAACGCATCATTGGGAATAAATTTTGTGTTTTTTTTAGGTAAGCATCAAATCGGGGAAGCATTCCCGGAGAGCCATCGGGCGATGTTATCCAACCGTAATTTTCACTATTTCTATATTTAAATGCGCCTTTACTTTTTTCATTAGATTTATTGGGAATTTGATACACGTCATCTGGGTGAATAAAATGGCTCCAGATGCCCGTATAAAGATAAATTGATTGTTGGTTGAACTGAAGTTCTTCATTTAAAACGTAGCCACTGGTTATTCTAGGAAAATCGAACAGGTAATAACTGTAGGGTTCATCATCGTATTCTCGATTTCCACCATCGTTAAAATGGCCTAAATAAATACTCGCCATAATTTTAATGGTGGGCGCACCTTTTTCTAAGGCATCAATACCCAAACTATCAATATGGTTAGAAGGGGGAACATAACTTACTGGAAGGTTGCCATAATTTAAAGATTTCCAACGTTTATAGGCAGAGGTGAGCGAGGTCTCCATAAAATCGGGATTAGGCCAATCGCTTTTAACTAATGATTGATGATTATAGCCATGTAATCCAGATTCATGGCCATTTTTTATAACCTCTTTCATTAAACGGTCTGGAATAATTTCGTCTGTAGTAGGGGCGTTTGATTTTGAAGATTCCCATTCATTATACAAAAATGGCGGTTCTGTATTTCCTCTGTAATCGAAACAGGCCACTGTGGTGTATTTCATGTTATATTTTTTCGCCAGTTTAAGCATGTCTGGCCACCACTGCTTTTCATAGAAATCGGCTTGGTTCATTTTTAATTCGCTAGTAACTGGCTCCTTATTTGCTTTGTATAATGGCGCTGGGAAATCATCTAGAAACATGGCGCTTACACTAACAATAGGATAAGGAACTTGTTCTAAACCACTTAAAAGCGCACCAAATAAAAGCCCTCTATCTTGTTTATCTGCCTCTTGTGTACTATTTATGGTAATAACTTGGCCATTCCCTATTTGATGTCTTAATATCGTAGGATAGTTGCGATCGTTTGCTGCAGTTGCCCATATTTCTATATCTTTTTTATAATTGTCGCGATCGAACCCATAATGAATATTATTGTTCTTATAGGCTCTATTTTCAAAATCTGGAATAATTGCTTTTTTAAAGTGAAAACCTTGAGCGGCAGCATTTGTGGTAAAAACAACATTGGGCTTAACTCCTGCCAGAAAACCAAATTGTTTATTTTCAGTCACATTAGGCAGGTAAACCGTATGGCCATTAGCAACATATTCAATAATGCTATTCATTGCCTTTTTTGATAAAGATTTAGTATTCTGAATGATTAAAACTTTTGTACTTTTTGGGATGATTCCTTTTCTGTTAAAACTATTAATTTCTAATTGTTTATACGGGATCTTTGTGTAGTTAATTGTTTTTCTAATATGATTGTTATATTGTCTATTTACCCGATCTGTTCTATCTAAAAGAAAGCAAACCAGAGGCTCTTTACTGTCGGCATCATAAATCACTCGCTCCACATTGTAATACTCTTGATCTCTGTCGCAGCTCGATGCCGAAAAAAGGAGTATTACTAATATAAAAACAGTATTTGCGAAAATTTTAGTTAGGTTTCTCACTTTAGTTATAGTAATAAATCGGTTATTTTACTAGATCCGGGATTGTTAATAATTTCATAGACTACAAGCATTGGTGTTTCATAATAGATCTCCACCGTTCGTCCTTTTGCTTTTAGTAAATTAATGCTTTTAAGAGAGGCTTTTTGTTCCTCTAGTAGTAATCCATTTTTAGTATTAAGTACTGCCTTTTCATTATAAATGAAGACAAAAGTGCTTTTAGGTAATACATGCGATGGATTTTTTTTAAAATACGCTTTATCATTTTTATGCCTCATAAAAATTTCATCTCTCTTTAGATATTCTTTAGCGAAATAAGAATAATTTAAAAAGTAATGTCTGTTTTCTCCAAGGCGCGCATTCATGTAATTATTCACAACAGCATACGAAAATGGGAGTAAATCGTTATTCATTTTATCGTACACTTTAATAATTTCTTCATTTATAGGATTTTTTTTAGGATATTTAGTTAAAGCGTTGTTGCCTACTCCATACCATATGGCAACAATAACTATACAAGAGGTGACCACTTTAAGAGGGATGGAGACAACACTTCTTTTTATAAATAGGCTAAATAGGGTATATGCAATATAAGCGGATAAGCTAAAAAGGATTGGTGTGCATATTGCTAAAACTTGATTAAGTAAATCGGTATCAATAAGATAAAAATTGAGCTTAGGTAGCGTAAAACTGAAACATATAAACAAAGCGACCATTAAAGGGACCTTGTGTCTTCTATTTGCGAACCATAAAAACAGAGCTAATAAAAATATAGTAAACGCACTATATAAATAAATGTCTAATAACTTATTAATGGGTAATATTAATTGAGGGGAATAGGTGTAACTATCGTAAGAATAAAAATTAGAATTAAGAAAGATGCTTAAATCTTTCTGTTGTACAAAAGCGGCTATTAATAAAATAGAGAAACAGCAGCCTACAGCAAGCCCATAAGCTGCTAAGAGCCTTATCATGATATTTTTATACCGCCTATAGTTAAAAATAATGGCTATAAATAACACTATTGGAAGTATAATAACCGCCAAGAATAGATTAATGAAAGTAATGCCTAAAATAAAAATAAACAAAAGCGTAAAATACTTCTTGGTATTTAGAGAGAGGCTTTCTGGGTTAAAGGAATAAACAATAATGGGTAATACCATAATAAACCCAAAGAATATGGATTTGGGTTGGGTTATTAAATTAATATTTAAAGGTAAAAACGCATAAAAAAATATAAAAGAAAGCGCAGCTATTAAACCAGGAATAATTTTTGTTTTGGTAAACTTATTTACCGACCAAAAAAGTGAAATAGTAAGTAAAGTAGATTCAATAAGACCAAAAGAAGTAAGAGCAACCGCATCTGTAATCCCTGTTATTTCGCTGTAGAAATTTATTACCGAAAATTGCCCCATCATGGTACCTTGATGGAAAAACCAATGCGATTTGGCAATATCTTTAAGGTTGGCTAAATCGTTATACCAAATATCTGAAAGTAAATAGGTATCGAAATAGAAGAAGTAATATCTTGATCCAAAAGCTAAAACACCCAGCGAAATAGCGATTATTACTTGCCAGTTTAATTGATTTTTAGTTAGGTCACGCTCAGAATTATTAATGTTTAAATCGAGTGTAGCGGTTTCTCTCTTGTTAAAATTCTTTTTACTTAAAAAACGACCTCCGTTTTCAAAGGTACGTATGGTATAAATAACAAATCGTCTTTGAATTTTTTTTAATTGACTTATTAGCGATTGCTTAACATTAATATTTAAAAAAGTGAACAGGACAATTAACATAAAGAACACTAGAATAACAAAAAGATCATAGCTATTAATTTGTATTAAAAACATTGAAGCTATAATTAACACACCAATAAATAATGAAAAGCGAATCATGAAATAATCTACCCCTCTACGTTTAGAGCGTCTTCGAATAATTGCAATATTTATAGCATATATAAATAAGATGAATAGCAGTATTCGAATGGGTCCCAATAGCATTGATGGTGTATAAAAAATATCCATAAGGCTATAATTTTTTTTGAGGAGGATGTTTTAATTCAATTTCAGCAATGAAATAAGACATGTTATTTTTCTTTAAGCTTTTTAGGACTTGATTTATTAAGCGTTTCCCTTTTGCATATTCTATTAAAATTATAGGAATATTATTCATTCGTTTTATGTTTTCTACACGATTTAATCGATTCCTAAAGTCTGTTTTTTCTCTTAACTGGTATTTTTTCTTTTTAAAATCGTAATCGGTAACGACACTTTCAACAGCTATAAGGTCTATAAATGGTCGCGTTTCATCTGCAATAAATAATCCGGCATTTTGCATAATAACACTATTGGGATAGCGATTTTTTATCTGTTTTAGGAAAGATAATAAATCGGTTATTTTATTGGGAGTGGGGCCAAATTCAGTATAATTATCAATGTTATCTAAAAATAAACCATCAAAGCCCTTTATAGTCATATGTCGCTCTATAAGCGCAAACAATGCCGCTCTAGTTTGAGTCGCACTAATGTTTACTATATGGCTGTTCCATACATTGTTTTTGCCTAAGGTTTCTGCTTTAATATTATTGTAATGCGCTGCAGCTTCATTAACCTCTCCTAGGCTTATGTAGGCCAATACATATTTGTTATTCGATTTTATAAGCGTCACATCCTTTTTAGAGAATAGAGACGGCTCAATAACAACATAATCGTATCCTTTCACCGTTTCTGGATGAAAATCGCCGTAACAAAATAAAGAGGATTGTTCCATAGTTTGTGATTGTATTTGCCCTATTATTAAAAAAGAAAATAACAGGGTTATAGCTTTAGTACGCTGCATAATAATAATAATAATCGAGATTTTTAAAAAATTTGAGTGTTGTTCTGGTGGTTAAAAAAGCAAAGAGTATAGCGCCAACAAGCATTCCTACACAGGCATATTCGTATGAAATAATACGACTGGTTAATACACCAATAATTAGATTTACCAGACAAACAATAGCAATAAATATCACTGGTGCTTTGTTGGTGTTTAATGTATACAGGTACAAAACGTTTAACATTCCAAAGGTTAAAAATAAATAACCAAAACCTCCAATAACAAAAACGATTAAACTCAATGAGGACAGTTTTTGATCAAAAGCAGATTGATATCCCAATGGATGAAAAATAATTAAATACAATAGGCATGCAATAATTAATGCGCTAACTATGAATATCCAAGTGTTTTTATAGTAAAGCTTTTTCATTTTCTTATTAAACCCCTTAAACTCGGTATATTTTTTTGTAAACTGAAAATAATCCATAAACCTTGAAAAAGAAGAGATGCTATATTCTAAAACACCCGCCAGTAAAAAGAAAACAAGAATGGCAAGATCCATTCCAATTTCATAATCTTTTTCATAATATATAATATAAGGCGAGTCTCTTCCTGAATGACTAGACCAAGCTATAATACGATCCATGAATATAAAAACGTATACTAACATGCCGTAAAAGAAATAATTGATGTTTCTATAAATAGTGAGTGTAATTTTTGGGGTTGCATTAGTATATCCTTTATTAGATTTAATTTTCTTTTTGAAAAAGAAACGCAAGTAAACTAAAGCAATAGATAAACTAATTAAGATGCCTAACCAATGCACCACGTAGGTAGATAGGTTGGTATTAAGATTAAGCCATAGCGCAATTAATGTTCCTGTAGCAATTGCAATTGATATAATTGAACGTTTTTTAATAGTATACAACGGTGCTAAAGAAAGTAATAATAACCCTATTAAAGCGGCATAAGCAAAGACAATCCCAATAAATAATATGGGATACAGATTTATAAAGAAATTAATAGCAATAATGACCACAAAAAGTGCAACTAAACTTTTTGCCCCTAGCACAAGCATTTCTTTAATAACCTTATAGGTCATTTTGTAGTCTTCATTATACCAATAAAAAGAAACCTGTTTTCCAATAACCTGAACAAGACCTCCTGTAGCAACTAAGCCAATGATAACACCAAAAACGACCGCAGTAGATTGTAAATTATTAAAGCCTACAAAGGTCCATAGCGAAAAGCCAAAAAGGATGATGGTAGCGATTTGTAAAACCACAGGAAGTAAATGAAATAGGCCTGTGCCATAATCTCTTACCAACATTAGGTTTCTAATACTCATGTAGCTACTTAAATAGACCCTTTTTCTGTCCTTAGCCTCAGCAGTTAATTGGTTTTTATTTTTTAGTTGCGAATATTCGGGAGTATTAATTTTATTAAATAAGTAATGGGCAAGTTCAATGATCGAGTCAAAATTATAATCGGTTTGGATATCGATATCTCTTAGTCCAAAAGATTCCATAGTCGCTGCAACCACTCTTACATTCACGGGTTTTCCGTTTCTCTCTTTTATGGCTTCTAAAAGCGCTTCTATGCGTTGGGCGTATTCCATTTAACTTGCTTTAGGCTGTATAACGATAGGCTCTAGAACCTTGGGTTTAATATCTTTGTAAACTTGTTCATATTGCTTTATAAAGGTAGCTTCAGTAAAATTTGCGAGAACCCGCTCTCGGGCATGCTTACTCATTTTTAACCGTAATGGGTTATCTTTTAAAAGTTGAATGATTCGGGCTCCAATTTCTTCAGCCGCTTTAGGTTTACATAAAAACCCCGAGCCTTCATCTAATGCTTCTTTAACCCCGCCAACATCTGTTGCAACCACAGGTATTCCGCAGGCCATAGATTCTATAACGGTATATGGAAACCCTTCAGAGATAGATGTAAGTACAGAAACATCGCCCTCTGAAAATAATAAATGAGGGTTTTTTCTTGCGCCTAATAATTTGAAGTTATTCTCAATTTTTAGTGCCGCTATAAGTGCGGTACATTCCCTGGTATATTCGGGTACGGCTTGATCGTCTCCGTAAACTAAAAATTCAACATTGGGAATGTTTTTTTTAACCACAGCGCAAGCTCTAATCATTGTTAAAATATCTTTCAAATCAAAAATACGTGCTAAAGCTACTACTGTTGGTATCCCATTTAAATGTTGGGGTTTTTCTCTAGGCGTAAATAGGTCTTCGTCAATTCCATTATAGATGACTTGAATTTTCTTTGGATTTGCCCCATATAGTTTTTCCCATTTTACATTAAATGTATTCACCGAGATAATTCGTTTTGCTTTGTAATAACTTAATTTAGCAATGGCCTCAGAAAAATGAATAAGCATGCTTTTAAGAAAGAATGGATATTCAGAACTGTTAATAGCTAATAATCGTTCTCTAATGAACACACCATGTTCTGTAAGCGTAATCGCTGTTCCATGTTTGTAATTGGCGATAAGTGCAGGAATTAAGGGAAAACCACTTAGGGTGATGTGGGCGATATCGACTTTTGGAATATCTACTATAGATAATGGTATTAAAAAACGATAAATCCATCGCATACCTGTTGTTAAATCTAATAACGATGCTTTGGGATTGCGTTTGCTCACAATTAATTTTGAGACCGTGTTTCTGTAGGTTTCCCATACGGCTTGACTGCGCATGGTTTCTTTATAATCATAAGCTTCAAAATAAATCCACATTTTGTAAAAGAGTGCATCTAAATTTTCAATAGGACTGTGATCACTATATATAAATTGTAAAAGGTCTTTAAAAAGTGGAATGAATTGCCGTTTAACTACTTTTTTTGTGGTCCATTGTTTTCGCCCAACGGTTTTATAATATTCTAAACCGTAACTAATATAATCTGAAGGTTCATCAGGAGTCCAAAGCGGAACTTGTATGATGTTTTTTACATTTGGGGGAAGATCATATTTTGGAACCGTTTCAAATGAAGCATTTAACGCATATAAAGTATAATCTATATTTTTAACTTTACTGCATAAAATATGTGACCATGTGGAGACACCACCACCATTATATGGGTAGGTGCCTTCAGTAATTAACATTACTTTGGTGTTATTCGACATTTGGTTTACGTCATTGTCTATCTCATACAACTGTCCAA
>CALDCO010000290.1 GCA_937937185.1 uncultured Flavobacteriaceae bacterium | reverse complement strand
TTGCTTTTCTATGTAGGCCGCAGCAGCATCTATTTCTTTACTACCTGTATCCCTACCTTTTAAATCATCCGAAGCTAAATAAGAGACCATCTCTCTAACTTCATCGCTTGTAATCGTTATTTCTTTAGAATTTTCTCTTTGAGAAGATTTGCATGTTAATAGGAAGGTGAGCAGCATAAGTGTTGATAATTTCCTCATTAGTAAGTTGTTTTAAATCTCTTAATTTAACGTGAGTTCGACACAAGAAAATTTACGTCAGTCCGAGTGATTTTCGATAGAAAATTGTATCGAAGACCAACAAATTTTTAATCAAAAGCCTAATTTCGATACCATTTTTCTTCGTTTCTCTTTGAAAAATCACTCAATTTGACGGCTTTTTCATTCTAAATCCTTAGATCGAACTCGTTAATTAATGCTATAACCCTCAACCGAACTTAAATTACAAACAAAACCCCGATAAGTTTAAAACAACTTATCGAGGTTTGTATAAAAAGGTAAGAAAAACAGGCGTTTAAGCTTCTATAAGCTCATCTTCTAGCTCTTCCTCTTTTTCTTTAATTTTTAAAGCATCAGTAGCATCACCTCTTTTCACGGTATCGTACATAATTGGTGTTGCAATAAATAATGAAGAATAAGTTCCTACAATAACCCCTACAATTAAGGCAAACATAAAACCTCTAATCGATTCTCCACCAAAAATAAAGATGGCTAATAACACCACTAAAGTAGTTAAAGAGGTATTTAAGGTTCTACTTAATGTGCTGCTTAAAGATTTGTCAATCACTTTATTAAACGACCAACTGGTATGCTCGTTAAAAAACTCACGAATTCTATCGAATACCACCACCGTATCATTTAACGAGTAACCAATCACAGTAAGGATTGCTGCAATAAAGGCTTGATCTATTTCCATAGAGAACGGCATAAATTTGTGGGTTAATGAAAACACACCCAATACAATTAATACATCATGGAATACGGCTGCCACAGCACCAAGAGAGAACTGCCACCTCTTAAAACGAATTAAGATGTACAAGAACACCACGATTAGTGAGCCTAATACCGCCCAAAAGGAAGCCTTCTTAATATCATCGGCAATCGATGGGCTTACTTTATACTGCTCCATAATTCCTACTTGCTTGTTTTCATCGGAATTGTCGATAAACTGCGCATAGGTTAAGCCTTGTAAATACGGCTGTAAAGCAGTAAACAATTTACTTCTTATTTCTTCATCAACTTCTTTAGCAGTTTCATTTACTTTATATTTTGTTGTAATTTTTAAGGCGTTCGCATCACCTACAGTTTTAGCATTAGCACTTCCAAAAACACTTTCATTAGAAAGTACTTTAGTGATTTCAGCAGCATTTACATCTTGGGCAAAACGCACATTGTAGGTACGACCTCCAACAAAATCAACACCTTGATCTAAACCATTGGTCAATAAAGAGCCTAAACTTAATACGATAAATGTTCCAGAAATAATATAAGCCATCTTGCGTTTCTTCAAGAATTTAATATCTATATTTCTAAATAAATTTTTAGTTAAGCTTGTCGCGAATTGCAATTGCCCTCCTTTATTTACGTACCAATCT
Organism: uncultured Flavobacteriaceae bacterium; assembly: GCA_937937185.1. GTDB lineage: Bacteria > Bacteroidota > Bacteroidia > Flavobacteriales > Flavobacteriaceae > JAHDGB01. The sequence continues at coordinate 3,197 of CALDCO010000290.1, read as the reverse complement.
ACAATTAATCGGGTAATAAAAATAGCAGTAAATAAAGAGGTTAAAATACCTATTAATAAGGTCGTAGCAAATCCTTTAATAGGGCCTGTACCAAATACAAATAAGATTAATGCAGTTAAACCTGTAGTAACATTGGCATCTAAAATTGAAGATAGGGCATTGGCAAAACCATCTTTAATTGCTGTTTTTTGGTCTTTCCCTTTTACCAACTCTTCCCGAATGCGTTCAAAGATAAGCACATTCGCATCTACCGACATCCCAATGGTTAATACAATCCCCGCAATACCAGGTAAGGTTAATACGGCACCTAAACCAGACAGGATTCCAAAGATTAATAAAATGTTTAATGCCATGGCCACATCTGCAAAAGCCCCTGCTTTACCGTAATAAAAAATCATCCATAATAAGACCAATATTAAGGCAATGATAAAGGACATTTTACCGCTATCGATCGCTTCTTGTCCTAGAGAAGGCCCTACCACGTCCGATTGAATAATGTCTGCTCTCGCAGGTAATTTACCTGCTCTTAATACGTTAGCTAAATCGGTAGCTTCGTTAAGCGTAAAGCTTCCTGATATTTCAGAATTTCCTCCAGAAATTTTACCATTGGTAATGCCTGGTGCAGAATATACCGTATTGTCTAGTACCACCGCAATTTGTCCTTGCGACTTATGCGCCTTATCTGTCATTTCTTCCCATATCTTAGCGCCTTTAGCATTCATTTGCATGGTGACCGTTGGCTTACCAGTAACGCCATAAGATTGTCTGGCATCGTCAACCACAGCACCACTTAAAGGAGGTAAATTGTCTCTGTTTCCTTTTAGTACATATAGTTCTAACAATTCACTATCTTCTTTTTCCTTACCAAAAACAAACATCGTATTCTTTAATTCTGAAGGCAATAAAGCTTGCACTTCTTTAGAAGCCAATAACTCTTCAACTTCAGTTTTATCCTTCTTGTTCACCATTCCTATAACTCCACCTTGGAATGCACCTGGTCTGATTAAATCGAATAAAGGGTTTTGATTTTCTACAGTAACGTCTTCTTGCCCTGTTAAATCGTCAATCACGTCACTAGCCGCGTCTTTAACTTCCTCTTTTTTATCGTCTGTATCCTTATTCTCTGCAGTTTCTACTTCTTTTGCTGCTTTGGCACGTTCTTTCAGTAAATTATTGGTGCCTATTAAAAAAGAGCTAAATTGGTCGGCTCTGGCAGCATCCCAAAATTGCAATTGTGCCGTTTTTGTTATTAAATCTGTTGCACGCTCTACATCTTTAACCCCTGGTAATTCTACTAAAATACGTCCAGTAGTTCCTATACGCTGAATGTTTGGCGAAGTGACCCCAAACTGGTCAATACGTTTTCTTAAGACTTCAAAAGCCGATTCTATAGACTCATCAATCTTTCTGGATATAATGGGTTTTACATCATTGTCCGACATATTAAAAGTAATCTCTTCACTTAATGAGCGGGTAGCAAAGACATCTGGAGAAGCGAGTTTTTTATCGCCTTTAATTTTATCGAAAGCAATATAAAAATCTTCTAAATAGGTGTTTTGGCTGTCTCTTTGCAATACTTCAGCATCATCTAAAGCCTTATTAAATGCTGGGTCTTTACTATTGCTAGACAAGCCTTTTAATATGTCTTTTACCGATACTTGTAAAATTACGTTAAGACCTCCTTTTAAGTCTAAACCTAATTTCATGGCATTTTCTTTTACTTCATTGTAAGTGTAGTCGCCTACACCAAGGTTGTACACCTTTATATTTGGATTCGATAATGAATCTAAATATTTGCTTTCTGCCTTCCTGTCTCCATTGGCAAAGGCTTCTGCTTCGCTTTCTATGGCGTTATTTTTAAACGTGAAAGACAATTGATAAATACTTACCAATCCAAACAAGATGGCAAATAATACGATTAATCCTTTATTTTGCATGATTTTTAATTTGAGTCAACCTCTAGAATATCTGTTCTAAAACCTGACAGTTGTTTTTTGTTATACTATTATATTTTGGTTATAAACGTCACCAATAAAACTTTTAAAATTGAAAGTGGTGTTAAGGAATTTTTGGGTGTAGTATTCCTTTTTTATGAAAGTGGTCCGGCTCTAGCCTCGGGAATTTTATAAGAGGTGTTATCTATGGCTATAGCAACAGTGGTGTTAACCTTTTGAGCAGTTTTAACACGTTGGTCTCTCCATTTTGAATCTATAATAGCCACATAATGCGTGAGCTCGGGATTAGAAAACCGATCGATTTCCAGTTTTACATCGATAACATACTTTCCTTTAAAACCAGAACCAAAATCGATGCCTTTTAAGATTTCGTAAACCTCAAGGTTATAATGATTTTGTTTGTTGTTAAACGGAAATGGCGTAAGGGTTTGGTAGTCTCTGCGATGCGAGCTAGTCAGTATTTTTTTTATGCGTTCTACATCGATTACACTGTAATAACTAATTCTTAGCGTGCCTTGCGCTTCTTCAACCACTTTAGTATTGACGATTCCAATACCTTGTAATTGTTTTTCTATACGAGTAATGGCGTTTTGAATTTGGGAAGCCGAGACATTGGTATTGGCAAATTGCAGGGCTATTTCCTGATTAGGAACAGCCATATCTTGCTGTTTTACAGCAAAAAAAGCAAGCATAGCCATTAAAACCCCGAAGTACCATTTTGTCTTCATGCTGCAAATATAGAAAATATAGTTTTTATAATTAAAGAAAACGCTTTTCGATGTCTTTTTGTCTTCATTAGTATGCAAACAAGCGATTATTTTTAGAAGGATAGCCCTGCTAAAAAACTTGTTTAAAACAGGTCATCCTGAACTGGTTTCAGGATTACATTATTTAGGAGTTATTTATTAAGTTCGTGATGAGATGCTGAAACCAGTTCAGCATGACGGAAATTCAACCTAAGGGAGATTTAGTATGATGGAAATTCAATACCGGGGAAATTCAACTTGGCGGAAAAATTTTTAATAAAAAAAAGCTTATACAACAGGTCATCCTGAACTGGTTTCAGGATCGCATTATTTATAAGCTATCTATTGAGTTTGTGATGAGATGCTGAAACAAGTTCAGCATGACGGAAATTCAACCTAAGGGAAATTCAGTATGACGGAAATTCAATACCGGGGAAATTCAACTTGGCAGAAAAATTTTTAATAAAAAAAAGCTTATACAACAGGTCATCCTGAA
>CALDCO010000289.1 GCA_937937185.1 uncultured Flavobacteriaceae bacterium | reverse complement strand
AGAATGAAAAAGCCGTCAAATTGAGTGATTTTTCAAAGTGAAACGAAGAAAAATGGTATCGAAATTAGGCTTTTGATTGAAAATTTATTGGTCTTCGATACAATTTTCTACCGAAAATCACTCTGACTGACGTAAATTTTCCTATGTCGAACTCACGTAATTTTAGAAAAAAGCTTTTAAAGTAAAGGGAAAATAAAGGTTAATATTCAAGTTAATCGAACGCATTTTAATTATTGAAAATGCCGCTCTTAAAGTTGAACTTAACGACGCAGTTTCTACTTTTTTATCATGATTGCAAGAGTAGAAGCGGCTTTAGGAAATTAATATGATTCTTTATTTAATAAGAATGAATACACCAAAAAATTAATAAAACATTTTGGCATTGAGCAACACTGAAAATTTTTCATCTTCAGTAGCCTGTGAAAAACGGTCAAAATTATAACTAAAACACATTATTATGAAATCACTAACCTTAAAATTATTTATAGTCCTTGCAAGTTTATTTCTGGTGCAAAATAGTGCAATGGCTCAGGAAAATAAAAATAAACCAAATAATAAACTAAAATTACATGCGATTAGCGTTGGTTATGGCGTTGCTTCTTCATCTTCGTCTCCTACCGTAGGTATTGTTAGAAGTAATGTAATAGACTTATCTACTATTGTTAACAAGCATATTATTTCTATTTACACAAACTTTGGCTCAAATAAATTTAGTTTAAAACGTCCTGATGATCTTCAAAAAGGCTTCGTTGAGGCAAGTTTTACCTATGGAAGAAAATGGATACTTAGGGAAAAACTATGTCTTGAAGGCCATTTGGGTTTAGGTGTTTTTACGTATGGTATGGAGTTACCACCTGGTCGTTTTGATTTTCCTTTTCCTTTTCCTTATTTTCATGCAGCTCTAGGTATGCCAATAAGAGCAAAATTACTTTACTATCCACTAAAAAGATTTGGTATTGGGTTAAATCCTAATGCAAATATTAATCTATCTAGGCGTGGTGTACACTCAGCTATTTACAAACTAAAAATTGGTTACTCTGCAAGTTTCCTAATTCAATATCATTTTAATTAATTTCATTAACCAGTGATCTAAACCATTATTATTTCATCTTGTTTTCACACCTTCAAGTATAAATTTTTTCAAGTAAAAAGAGAAACTCGTATTTCAGAATTAGGTAATAAGTTTTCTATAACAATGAAACCTCTTTCTAGTTAGCGAGCATCCTGAGAAATACTTCAATAATTCTTAATATGATTTTTTCAATAAACAAAACAAACAGAAATATTGCTATTAGCATCATGCAAGAAGCAATGGGATCTAATCCAAATCTTAGCTGGATGACTGGAGGGAATTCCAATCGATTAATTAACTTTTATAAGTTTTGCTTGCGTCTGGCGATGTTATATAAAGGAGCTTATCTCAATTCTGACAAAAAAGGCATTGTCCTCTTTTATAAAAGAGGGGCGTCAAGTTCATTTTTTCGACAAATAAAAGGGCTTCAAATTTATACGCCATTTATTTTTAACGCTATTAAAATAAGTAAGCTATTCTTGATTTGTAAACTTCAAAATAAGATCCAAAAGTTTACCCCTAAAACGCCACACCTCTATTGCTTAATAATTGCAGTAAAACCAAATCAAAAGAGTACACAAACAATTATTCAATTAAGAGATTTTTTATTTCAACAAAGCCAAAAAAAGAAGCTTCCAATATATGTGCAAACATCTTTAATGCGTAATAAAATTTTGTTTGAACATTATGGTTTCGAATGTTACAAGGAGATACCAAATGGAAATTATAAGCTTTGGCTTTTAAAACGAGATTATGAAAAATAATGAACCGCAACTTGCATTCGTAAAAGAAGATCTGTTTTATCGGGTTTTGCGTGATGAGATAAATAGTTTTTTTTTGAAACATAATTTATCAAAAAAAGCAACATCTTTATGGTATATAAAGGCTTGGGGATTAATAATACTGTATGTATTTATGTATAGTATATTGATTAATTTTGGAAATTATCAATCGGTACTATTTTCTTGTTATGCTATCTTAGGAGTACTTGCAATTTTACTTGGCTTAAATGTTGGGCATGATGGTGCACATGGCACGATTTCAAAAAAAAGAGGTGTTAACAAAAAATACAGCTTAATTTTCGATTTACTTGGCGGGAATTCATATATATGGCGCATGCGACATATATACGCGCATCACCCATATCCAAATGTTATGGGATATGATAGTGATATTAAACAGTCTAAGCTTGTCCGTATTTTTCCTGAGGATTCTTTTTCTAAATTTCATAAATATCAACATCTTTACATGCCAATTTTGCTAATCTTTGGCTACACCATTAATTGGTTTCTAATTCGAGATTTTCAAGATTTTTATACGCAACGGTTTGGTAAAAAAATTATTAACAAGCACCCTAAAGGTACATTTAGAAGTTTAATACTCTTTAAACTTTTATACATAGCGTTTATTTTAATAGTTCCTATATTAATTATTCCGCTATGGAAAACAGTGTTATTTGGTTTTTTTATAATGAATATTTTTTCTGGATTGGTAATTAGTATAGCTTTGATATCGACGCATGTTGGGGAGAATCACAAATTTCCTGTTCCTAATGAAAACGGAAATTTTAATCATAGTTGGTCAGAACACCAAATTGCAACAACATCGGATTTTTGTACTCTAAGTGTGTTCGCTAATGTGTTTTTTGGAGGGTTTAATCATCATGTTATACATCACTTGTTTCCAGAAATTAATCATGTTCACTATGTGCATTTAACACCCATTTTAAAAAAATTATCAAGAAGATATAATATAAACTATAAATCTGAAGAAAACTTGATTAATGTCTTTAAGTCTCATATTCAATTACTTAAAAGAGAAGGTTGGGAACATGGCTTTCTACATCAAGAAATATGATTTAAAAAATAGGTGAATATTGAAAAATATAAAAGCCTTAAGGTAGGGTTTACTTAGTATAAATTTGGGCGACTTTAAAGCAGTTTTTGTATTTAGTTGCTCCTTAAATATTATTTAAGGAGCAACTAAATAAATATTGATTTTAAAAACCTAGTATATTTATATAAATAATACCGTTATTTTATGCCAATCTTTTTTTTTCTGCTTTATATAGCTTGTAGAATAATGTTGGTAAAAAACCAAAATTGAATAGTATATAGCCTGTTAATATAAAGATGGCAGAGTGAGGCCAACTCAAAATTTCAAATAATAATGCTGTATTAAAGAAGAAAAAGGTTAAAAAACCTAAAACATAAACTGATTTTTTCATTTTTTGATTTATTTTAATGTTAGCATTAATATTTAAGTAATTTGTCCCTATATTCAGTGTAAAAATAAATTGGCAGTGTAATAAAAATAAAGGTTGCAAATCCTAGTATTAATAATATACCTAAATATGGCCAATGCATAATTTTAGAGAGTATTCCTGTTGTAAATAATATTGTATTTATATAACCTATTATAAATAATAATCTATTAAAATTTTTAGCAGATTTAAAATATAACTGTAAGTTGGTTTCTCTTTGAATATTCTTTATATTTAAGTAGCCACCAAATTGCTGTATTGCAGCTTGGTAGGCTTTATCGAACTTGTCTTCCTCAGAGTTTTCTATATGCGTACAAATATGATCTAAAATGTCTTCTTTAAGCTCTAAACTTTTTAACCCATACAGCTCTAAATTTTTAGAGATAAAAGCGATGTCTTGTTCTGTAAGTCTCATTTTTAAATAGTTTTAGGATTAAATATTAAAGACAATGTTTTTATAAAGTCATTGATTTGATTGGTTTGATCTGTAATTAGTTGTTTGCCAGATTTGGTTACCGAATAATATTTCCTAATGCGTTTGCCTATATATACTTTTTCTGTTTCTAATATTTTGTTGCTTTCCATTTTATGCAAAATTGGGTACAATGCACCTTCAGAAATATCTATTTTCCCCTTAGTTAGTTCTTTTACTTTTTTTGTAATCTCATATCCATACATTTTATCATGCTGACTTAATAACTTTAAAATGATAGGTTGTAGAGTGCCTTTTGTGAGTTCTTTGCTATACATAGTGCAAATATACATTTAAATAAAATGTATACAAATAAAATGCAAAAATATTTTTCTAGTGTACTGAATTAATAAAAAAGTCATCTTATATCAGGCGACTTTGTGAGGCTTGTACTTAAGTTTCATAAATGATTCATTCTTTAGTTTATATAAAAAACGAACCCAAGGTAATCAGCCCTGGGTTCTTTCATCAATCAAAAAACGAACAGTTATGAATAACTGTTTGTTACCGTTATTAGGAATTTTATCCTAAGTATGTTTTTAATATTTTACTTCTAGATGTATGTTTTAATCTGCGAATTGCTTTTTCTTTAATTTGTCTTACACGCTCACGAGTTAAGTCGAAAGTTTCTCCAATTTCTTCCAAAGTCATTGGGTGTTGGTTTCCTAAACCAAAGTATAAACGAATAACATCGGCTTCACGAGGGGTTAATGTTTCTAAGGCACGTTCAATTTCAGTTCGCAGTGATTCATGCAATAATTCACGATCTGGATTTGGTGACTCCCCACTATTTAATACATCATAAAGGTTAGAATCTTCACCTTCCACTAATGGTGCATCCATACTTACATGACGACCAGAGTTTTTCATCGACTCTTTTACGTCGTTAATAGTCATGTCTAGTTCTTTTGCTATTTCCTCAGCACTTGGCGGACGCTCATGCGCTTGTTCTAAGAATGCAAAGGTTTTATTTATTTTATTAATAGAGCCAATCTTATTAAGCGGTAAGCGCACAATACGCGATTGTTCTGCTAAGGCTTGTAATATCGATTGGCGAATCCACCATACTGCATACGAAATGAACTTAAAACCACGTGTTTCATCAAAACGCTGTGCGGCTTTAATTAAACCTAAATTTCCTTCATTTATTAAATCGGGTAAGGTAAGTCCTTGATTTTGGTATTGCTTAGCTACAGAGACAACGAAACGCAGATTGGCTTTAGTCAATTTTTCAAGAGCGATTTGATCGCCGGCTTTGATACGCTGCGCTAATTCTACTTCTTCGTCAGCAGTAATCAAGTCAACCTTACCTATTTCTTGAAGATATTTATCTAATGAAGCGGTTTCTCTATTAGTAACCTGCTTGGTAATTTTAAGTTGTCTCATCTAAAAATAAAGTGATTTGTATTGGGTGAATAATTTGCTATCAATAGTTATACGTGAAATAGTTACAATTTGTTACAAAATTTTTGATATTAATTTTTTATCGTAAAAGGGAAACATAATAATTGTCGTTTAATTTTTATAATCATTACAATAATTTAAAGAGTGATTAAGTCATGTTTTTTCTTCTAAATTTATTTTAAAGTTCACGTATTTTAATCGTTATTATAATAATTTAAAAAGCCATCAATTTCTTGATGGCCTTTGGTTTTATTAGAAAACAATGCTTAATTAACTGTCTTGCTTTTCTTCTCTTGGTTTTCTATCGTCACGACGGCTATCACGACCACGATTATCGCGACCTCTGTTATCACGATTTCCTCGATTTTTATCTCTAGGCGGTCTTGCAACATAACCTTCTGGTTTTGGTAAGATGGCTTTTCGCGATACTTTTTCTTTTCGCGTTCTTGAATCTAAACCAAAATATTTAACGTCAAAAACGTCGCCCATGTTTACCACATCGCTAACATTTTCCGTGCGTTCCCATGCCAATTCACTAACATGCAATAAGACTTCATTTCCTGGTGCGTCCATATATTCTACAACAGCACCAAAATCTAACATTTTTATGACTTTTACTTCATAGACACTACCTACTTCCGGCTTAAATAACAAAGAATCTATTTTGGCTAAAACAGCATCAATACCTTCTTGGCCTACACCTAGAATTTCTACAACGCCCTCTTCAGTTACTGGATCTTCGTTAATTACAATAGTGGTTTCGGTTTCTTTTTGCAACTCTTGAATTACTTTTCCGCCAGGCCCAATTAAAGCCCCAATAAATTCGTTAGGAATTCTTCTGGTCACCATTTTTGGAGAGTGCGGTTTAACATCGGCCGCAGGAGCTGCAATCGTATCGGTTAATTTTGTTAAGATATGTAAACGGCCTTCGCGAGCTTGTTTTAGCGCATTTACTAAAATTTCATAGCTCAATCCTTTTACTTTAATATCCATTTGGCAAGCAGTAATCCCATCAGCTGTGCCCGTTACTTTAAAATCCATATCGCCAAGATGGTCTTCATCACCTAAAATATCAGATAATACGGCATATTTTCCAGATTCGGCGTCAGAAATTAACCCCATTGCAATACCTGAAACGGGCTTCTTAAGTTGTACACCAGCATCCATTAGTGCCATAGTCCCCGAGCATACTGTTGCCATAGAAGACGAACCGTTAGATTCTAACACTTCCGAGACTACTCGAACGGTGTAAGGGCAATCTTCAGGAACCATGCCCTTTAAAGCACGCTGTGCTAAATTACCATGGCCCACTTCACGACGTGAGGTGCCACGAATAGGTCTGGCTTCTCCCGTTGAAAACGGCGGGAAGTTATAATGTAAATAAAAACGCTCTTCTCCTTCAAACGATGGCATATCTATTTGATTGGCATCTCTAGAGGTTCCTAAAGTTACTGTTGCTAAGGCTTGAGTTTCACCACGAGTAAATATGGAAGAACCGTGTGTAGATGGAAGGTAATCTACCTCACACCAAATGGGTCTAATTTCATCGGTTTTACGGCCATCTAAACGTAAACCTTCCTCTAAGGTTAGGTTCCTAATCGCAGCTTTTTCAGCTTTGGCATAATATTTAGAGATTAAATCGCCATAATCTTCTATTTCTTCTTCAGAAAAGGTCTCTGTAATTTCTTCTTTAATTTCAGAAAAAGCCAATCCGCGTTCTTTTTTTGAAGAGCCTGCTTTTGCTATGGCATACACTTTGTCGTAGGCCATATCGTGAATTTTCTTAGCCAAGTCTTCATCTTCTCGCTCAGGATCGTATTCCCGAACTTCTTTTTTACCAAAAGCTTCTGCTAATTTTACTTGCGCAGCACATTGTACTTTTATGGCTTCGTGAGCAAACTTAATGGCTTCTGCCATTTCTTCTTCAGAAATCTCATCCATTTCACCTTCAACCATCATTACAGAATCTGCTGATGCACCTATCATCATATCAATGTCAGATTCTTCTAATTGCGCTCGAGTAGGATTAATAACAAATTCCCCATTTACACGCGCCACTCTGGCTTCAGAAATTGGACATTCAAAAGGAAAATCAGATAACTGAATGGCTGCTGATGCAGCTAAACCCGCCATGGCGTCTGGCATGACATTCTCATCATGAGACATTAACTGAATCATCACTTGCGTTTCTGCATGGTAATCTTTTGGAAATAAAGGTCGTAAAACACGATCTACCAAACGCATGGTTAATACTTCGCCATCACTGGGTCTTGCTTCTCTTTTAAAGAAACCGCCAGGATAGCGACCTGCTGCCGCAAATTTCTCACGATAATCTACTGTTAAAGGTAAAAAATCGACATCAGATTGTTTGTAATTGGATACAACGGTACATAATAACATGCATTTTCCCGACTGAACAACCACAGAACCATGTGCCTGTTTGGCTAATTTTCCGGTTTCGATAGAAATTTCTCTTCCATCACCAAGGTCGATGACCTCTCTAAAAACTTTTGGAATCATAAAATAGTTTTAATTCTAATTAAACAATGGTCGTTGTGTTGTTGTGTGTAGTTGTTGTTGAGACCAATGAAAAACTATAATGAGCTTCTTCAATTCGAATTTTAAACTCTTACGATTGAGTGCGTATTCAAAGAAAAAGAGAGGCAAAAAACCTCTCTTTTATATTATTTTCTTAATCCTAATTCCTTTACTATTGCACGATATCTTAAGATATCTTTCTTCGTTAAATAATCTAATAACGCTCTTCTTTTCCCTACGAGCTTTACTAAAGAACGTTCTGTATTAAAATCTTTACGATTGTTCTTCAAGTGTTCTGTTAAGTGATTAATTCTGTATGTAAATAATGCGATTTGCCCTTCAGCAGAACCTGTGTTCTTAGCATCTTTACCATGTTTTTTGAAAATTTCTGACTTTTCTTTTTTGTCTAAATACATTCCAATATTATTTTAAATGATTTTTATGTATTACTCAATCGCCGTTGAGTAGCTAATGGAAGTTTTTCTTCCAAGCGGCAAATATAGTTAAATTTTAAAGAATTACATTTTTTTAGCAACTTTAAAAAAGTTTAAACCACTTCTAAATGGAAATATCAAACAACCAAATCTCTCTAATATTTTATTATTTTAAAGTTTTGAGCGATACCCTCTTCAGATAATACCTTAACAATATAAGCGCCATCAGAAATATTAGAAAAATCGATAACTTCCTCTGCACTAGAAAGTGATTTATTTATGACTTCTTGCCCCAGTAAACTGTAGACTTCAATTGCTTTGAATGCATTGGCAGCTGTGATATGTAATTTATCGTTTTCTGCATCGTAGTATTTTGAAAAATCATTTAAAGTGACTTCATCAGTAGATAAAATATCAGAACTTACTGTAAAACTATCTATTCCAATAGCGTCTCCATTTACGATATCATTATCTGTTATCCAATATCTGAAGGCTACCCTAGTTTCAACTGGCGCTGCTAGGCCAGAGATTTCTATGGTTAGCTTTTTCCATACTTCGGGATATCCTCCTATTTCTAAATCAGGATTGAGAGATAATAATAAATTCGTGTATGAGCCTACATTATCTGGATTTCCTCTTGTTGGTAATACATCAGTGCCATCTCCTATTCTTACTTCTAAACGGTCAGGGTTCTCAGAACCTTCTATGGCACGCGTATAAAAAGAAATAACATCTCCATTTTTGATGCGTAGTTTTGGCGTCATAACATAATAATCAGCTATTGTCCCCAGGGAAACTTCGAAATCCATTAACAGGTAAGAATTGGGACTACCTTCAAAAGCATTAAAAAAACCAGAGGCTGGTGGAAGTCCCTGCGCGGCATCAAAATCTGGCTGGTCACTTGAGTTTATAAAAAGATAATCTGTTAATCCTGCGACATCTTCAAACCCTTCATCAATTTGTGAGTGGGATACTGTCACTACTAAAAGTAAAAGTAAAAAAGTAATTTTTTTCATTGTAATTTTATTTTTTAAATCCTTGAAAAAGATTTATGTATTAGTAAAAACGCAAAATTATAACTTATTTTCTTAGTTTACAGCATTTTTTTTAATTATTGTAGGTCTGTATTTCGTTTTTCGCAATCAAGTTAACCGATAAAAAGAGTTACACCATATTACAGTGTAAGTGTTTACTCGAAATTTAAGATTTTAATACACTACGGTTTGCCTCTATTTTTTCTAACAACTAACCTTTGTGGGCTATGCCAGAGGAAGTTGTCTCTTTTTATACCCTTAAAGGCTGGTTCGTTATTAAATCGATATATTGATTTACCTTGTGTTTTAAAGATTTTCTATGGGTAATAAAATCTAGAAACCCATGATCTAATAAAAATTCGGCGGTTTGAAATCCTTCAGGAAGTTCTTGGCCAGTCGTATCTCTAACCACTCGAGGCCCTGCGAAACCAATTAATGCTCTTGGTTCACTAATATTTATATCGCCTAGCATTGCAAATGATGCTGTGGTTCCACCTGTTGTGGGATCTGTACATAAAGAAATGTATGGTAAACGCGCATTCGCTAATTGGGCTAATTTAGAAGATGTTTTTACAAGTTGCATTAACGATAAAGCCGCTTCCATCATTCGTGCGCCTCCAGATTTTGAAATAATCATAAAAGGGAGTTTCTTTTTTATGGCATAATCTGCTGCGCGAGCAATTTTTTCACCAACAACACTTCCCATTGAGCCCCCTATAAAAGAAAAATCCATACATGCAATGACGAGGTCTTTCCCTTTAGATTTTCCTACGGCGGTGCGAACGGCATCTTTTAATTGTGTTGTTTCTTGTGCATTCTTTAAACGTTCGGTATACTTTTTAGTGTCTTCAAACTTTAAAGGATCTTTAGAAATTAAATTGGCATCTAATTCTTTAAATTTATTATCATCGAAAAGAATTTCAAAATATTCTTTACTACCTACTCTAACATGATAACCATCTTCAGGACTTACGTAAAAATTTTTTTCTAACTCTTTAGAGTCTACTATTTTACCAGTAGGGGATTTATACCAAAGCCCTTTAGGAATGTCTTTTTTGTCCTCCGTGGTTGTTTGGATTCCTTTTTCTTTTCTTTTAAACCAAGCCATGTCGATTTCTGATTTTTTGAGTTGCATTTATATAAAAAACATTTCTCTTTATTAGTAGTTCTTGCTTTATGCAAAGAAAGCAAAATTACCACATTTATTAGTTAAACTCAAAATTTGATATCGTCTCTGGATTTTTAAAAGTTACTAAAGCAAAAAAACACTATTCGAAACAGGGCGTTATCTTGCTTAAATAGAGCTTCTTATTTGTATTAGATTATAGCGTATTTACATTATTTAAATCTTCGAATGCCTTTTTTAAACGCTCAACAAATGTAATTTCACCTTTACGCAACCAAACTCTTGGATCGTAGTATTTTTTATTTGGTACATCTGGACCATCAGGGTTACCAATTTGTGTTTGTAAATAGTCTGTTTTTTCACTCATATAATCACGAATTCCAGAAGCAAAGGCATATTGCATATCGGTATCGATGTTCATTTTAATAACGCCATAACCAATTGCTTCTCTAATTTCTTCAACTGTAGAACCAGAACCGCCATGAAAAACAAAGTCGATATGGTTTTTTTCTACAGCATATTTTTTTGTAATGTATTCTTGAGAGTTTTTAAGGATTTTAGGGGTTAATTTTACATTTCCAGGCTTATACACGCCGTGAACATTTCCAAAAGCTGCTGCGATTGTAAATCGGTCGCTTACTTTACTTAATTCTTCATAAGCATAAGCCACTTCTTCAGGCTGTGTGTATAGTTTAGATTCATCGACATCACTATTATCTACTCCATCTTCTTCACCGCCAGTAATTCCTAATTCTATTTCTAAAGTCATTCCCATTTTACTCATTCTTGCTAAATAGTCTTTGCAAATGGCAATATTTTCTTCAATGGGTTCTTCGCTTAAATCAATCATATGAGAGCTATAAAGCGGAATTCCCGTTTCTTTATAATGTTTCTCGCTGGCATCTAATAAACCATCTATCCATGGTAAGAGTTTTTTTGCACAATGGTCTGTATGCAAAATAACAGGAACACCATAAGCTTCAGCCATTAAATGCACGTGCTTAGCGCCAGCAATACACCCAGCAATAGCAGCTTTTTGGTTGTCATTACTTAATCCTTTTCCTGCATTAAATTGACCTCCACCATTTGAAAATTGAATAATTACGGGGGCATTAAGTGCTTTTGCAGTTTCTAGTACACCGTTAATTGAATTCGAACCAATAACGTTAACAGCGGGTAATGCGTATCCATTTTCTTTTGCGTGATTAAATATTTCCTGAACAGCCGCTCCTGTTGCAACTCCGGGTTTAATTTGGTGTGCTATTTTCATCTGTATTTTTTATTTATTTCTATTAGACCTGCCTGGCCTATCATTTAGAATTCACCAAAAAAACATTTTACCTGCTGTAAATAGAATTCTTAATGGTTCTTTTTAAGGTTATTTCGATATTTTTAAGAACGGACAAATGTAATTATTTTTTTAAATACTTAGGCTTCTTTTAGCTTACAGATAGTAAAAAAAATACGAAAACGTTATCGTATATTTATTATGAAGTCGTTTAAAAAGGATAGTTTATACCAATGTTGTACACGGCATTTTTGAAGTTATAATCTTTAAACCAACGACTGCCTTCACTAAAAGAGGGATCGTAAGTTTTAAACCCTACATCGCCTCGAAGAATAAAAAAATTAAAATCGTAACGTAAGCCAAAACCTGAACCAATAGCAATGTCTCTTAGAGAACTTAAAGAATTAAAGGTGGCTGCACTGTCTTCAACATCATCAAAAATATTCCATATGTTACCAATATCTACAAAAACAGCACCATTTAATGGCCCAAATAAGTTGGTTCTTTGTTCGGCACTAAAAGCGATTTTTAAATTCGCTTCATTAAACTCGTTTGTTGTTTCCAAACTACCTGGTCCTAAATTATAAGGTCGCCATGCTCTATTATCGTTAGCACCTCCTGCAAAAAAACTTTTTGCAAAAGGGATGTTATTAGAATTACCATAAGGGATGGCAATACCAATAAAGCTTCTAAGCGCAAAAACATTTTTATTTCCTAAATCCCAGTGTTTAATAAAATCCAATTCGGTTTTAATATATTGAGAATACACCACATTTAAAACCTCTTGTCTTTCGTCATTATTTTTCTCTATTCCCAATAAATTAGATGCTGCAGATAGAATGTTTCCAGCCGTTTCAATTTTAAATCTGAATACAGAAAATGTTTCATCTAATAAATTATCTCTGGTGTCTTTTGCATAATTAAAACTTGAAGAAAAAATTAAGTTGTCCTCTGTTAATCGTTCTTTTCTTTCATTTATGGCATTTACGGTTGTGAAATCCTCTTGTGAAACATTTGCCGAACCATTAAGAACATCTCTTATAAATATGTCTGCAGGGTTAAATGGGCTGGGTAGCGATAGATCTCTTAAACTAGCATCAGCCTCAATATAATTTGATCGTATTGCAATATTGTTTAACGTATTAAAAGAGGTTTCATAGACCCCAAAATAATTTGCAGTATTAAGATTTCTCACGTAAATGATATTGAATAGGTCTAATCGGTTAGTCACTTTTTTATTAGGCGACCAATTGTAATTAAAAATACCCGTAAAGGTTTGCTTATCTAAACCTATATTAGTTTGGCTTGTTGTTGCAAGGCTAATACGAGTTGTTGGAAACATGTATTTAGGGATTATCTTTTCGGTATCAAAAGGCGAAAATATGCGAGGAATAGTTAGTCTAAAATTAGCACCAATCTCGTTAATATCAAAAAATTGATCCCTATCGTTATTAGCTTCTTTTGAAGCGCCAATAGAACCAATTCCTGAAATTTCTAGCGTTTCAGCGCCTTTAAATAAATTTCTTATTAATAGGCTAGGATTAAAAGATAAGCCCACCGTTTGTATGTTACTTTGAGAAGCTTCGGCACTAAAACCAAACCTAAGTTTTTTTATTGGTGTTAAATAAATATTTGTGGTTAAGGTATTATCTGGGTTTTCAACATATTCAATATTAGGGTATTTAAAAGTACGCAAATCGCTTATTTTTCTATACGTTCTCGTTCTATTAATATCTCTAAATACCTCTTTAGGTGTTATAAAAATCGCATTAGTAAGTGCTTTTGGTTTAAAACGCATTTTACCAACGCTATATAAATTATAGCCATTATAGCGAATAGAATCTGTTATTTCTTTATTCCTATTTTTAAAAGAACCATTAGTGTATATATTTACATCCTTTATTTTATATATATTGAAGGGTTCACTAATGATCGTATCTTGTTGTCGAATGGCTCGATTTTTTATTTGTATTTCTATATTCGCTTTTTTTGTTTGTCCAATGGTATCGATTTCAAAATTGAAGTAATCTTGGTTAAAATGATAGACCCCTGAATTTCGCATGTGTGATGTTATTCTATCTTTTTCAGCAAGTACCGAGGCTGTTTTGTACTGTTGATTTGTTTTTAGATAAGAATTAGATTTATTAGCTTGATAAAGCGAATCGATAATAGTAGAAGCTATTTGTGTTTTTATGCTATCTATAAGGTAAGGTTTGCCTGTTTTTACAATATAATCTACCATTACTTTTTTAGTGCTCTTGTCTACACTATCATTTGAAGCTTCAACATCAAACCAGCCATTATTGTAATAGTAGCTTTCGAGTCTTTTAATTGATTTTTTCGTGAGTAAATCGTCTAAAATTACAGGTGCTTCTCCCGTTTTTTTTAGCCACTTGTTAAAATTAATTCGAGACTTTATGTATTTCCTATATTGTTTCTTAGATAAAAAACGCTCTAAACGTTTTTTTCGTTTTGGATTTTTCTCCAAATTTGAGGCCACTATCGAGTCTATATTTGGCCTGGCCAAATTGTATAAATACAAACTTAACGGATTAGTGTTAGGCTTTTGATAAATAAGGTTTTTAATGCCCTCCCTATTATCTACTTTCCCGTTTACAGTGATTGTGTTTTTAGTTAATAAATGCTGTCTTTGAGATAATCGTTTTGCAGAGTCGCAAGATTGTACAGTGACGATCACTGCGAGTAAAACAACTATTTTAAACGGTTTAAATTTCAATGTAATGAGTTTTTACAGCTTTTTTGTTGCTAAAAACGAAGGAATACCATTTCTTGTCAAAAGTACATTTTTTTCAGGTGAAAAAAATATAATCTGAATACAAAAGTGTCCTAATAAAAATTTATGCTTTTCTTTATCAAATGGTATATCAGTTATTATTTTTCGCAGGAAATTCAATAGATATATTGGGATTAATTTAAATTAGCTTGAATCGTTTTATGTTATCTAAAAATCAAATTAAATTAATCACACGTTTAAAGCATAAAAAGCACAGGTATAAAGAAGGGCTTTTTATAGCTGAAGGTGTTAAAGTGATTAACGAACTACTAGATTCTAATTTTAAGCTTCGCGAGTTATACACAACGATGTCTTTCAATAGTAATGCCAATCTTGCCGTAGCTGGGCAAGAATTTTTAATTACAGCCGCTGAATTAAAAAAAATTAGTAGTCTTAATACACCTAACAAAGCATTGGCACTTTTTCAAATTCCCAAAGCAAGACCTATATCTAATAATCAATTTATTGTTGCGCTAGATAATGTTAGAGACCCTGGTAATCTAGGAACCATTATTCGTCTTTGCGACTGGTTTGGAGTAAGTGATTTAGTTTGTAATACGGAAACAGTAGATGTCTATAATTCCAAGGTTATACAAGCCACAATGGGATCTATTACTCGAGTGAATGTTAGTTATTTAGATTTGCCTTCTTTTTTAAATAAAACTAAAATGACTACTTACGGCGCTTTCATGAAAGGGGATCATATTTATGAAAATAAACTACCAAAAGAAGGCATCCTAGTATTAGGGAACGAAGCCAATGGAATATCTAAAGAAGTAGAACACACCATTAATAAGCGAATTTCTATTCCTCGTTTTGGGGCTTTAAAAAAGACTGAAAGTTTAAATGTAGCGACTGCAACCGCTATCTTATTGAGCGAATTTAGAAGAAATTCTTAACGAAATCATTGCTTTATTTGTACAATCAAGCTAAGAACATTGCAAGGGCAATCACCTAAATGTTAAATTAAAAAACACTCCTCTGGTTTTCATGGAAGTGATGTTACTGGTCCAAGGACTAGCCGGATCTTTGTCTGGAATTAATTCATCATTTAAAGCAAAAACCCCTCTAATAGAAGGCGTAAACTTAAACCAATATAAATAAAAATCGATACCAATCCCTAACTCATAAAAATTAACCCCTTCTTTGGCACGAAATTGTCCTGAACTATTATCATCTGGATTTTCTTCGTTACTCGATAAGTTTAAAGCTGTTGAAATCCCTCCCATTACAAAAGGTTTAAAATTATTAAAGCGCTTTGTAGAAAATTTAAACAATAAAGGCAGATACACGTAGGTAGATCTTACTTCTCTAAATAAATCATTTTCAGAAAGGTCTGCTATACCATCAAAGAAACTTAGAGGATACGTTAAATTTCTGGTAGTAATTACTAGTCCGGGTTCTAAACGAATATTTATGTAATCGTTTACACGAACGTCACCCGCTAACCCAACATTAAACCCTAATCCTGGTTCATTAATAACATCGCCTTTGTTCTCATTATAATCAAACTTAAAATCGAAATTATTAATGCCAAAATAATAGCCCCAGCTAATGGTTTTCTTATCCATGGTTGGATTGTTTTTTACTTTTTCTTTTGTAAACAACTGAGCATTAATAGCCTGACAAGAAAAAACAAAAATTAATAGGGCATGCACATATTTCATCTAATTATTTGTTGTTATTTTTATTTTTTGTTCAAAGTGATCCAGTTACAATATTAAGATTAATGTATTTAATTACGCTTTCGATGCCGTATAAATTGTCGCTACACCAAAAGTTTGTGGCAAATCTACAATATTAGTAAACCCAATATTACGCAAAATATTGTTTAAAGCATTTCCATGAGGGAAAACGGAAGCCGATTCGCTTAAGTATTTATAGGCACTTCTATCTTTTGAAAAAAGTTTTCCAATAACTGGGAGTACATTTTTACAATAAAAGTTATACCCTTGTTTGTATAGAGGCTTGTTAGGCACAGAAGTTTCTAGTATTACAAAAACCCCTCCAGGTCTTAAAACGCGAAGAATCTCTTTTAAGCCGTGTTCTAAAGTTTCAAAATTTCGAACGCCAAAAGCCACAGTAATGGCATCAAAAGCGCCATCATCAAAAGGCATGTTTTCAGAATCTCCTAGAACCATATCGATAGTTTGCTCTAGTTTTTTTCTTTTAATTTTTTCTTTGCCTACTTCTAGCATGCCACTACTAATATCTAAACCAATAATTTTTTCAGCATTAGTTTCAGCTAAATTAATGGCTAAATCTCCTGTTCCTGTGGCAATATCTAAAATCGTTTTTGGCTGTTTGTTTTTAACGATTTCTACCACCTTTTTTCGCCATTTAACATCAATCCCAAAGGAGATTACACGGTTTAATCCATCATACTCTTTAGAAATCGTATCAAACATTTTAGCAACCTGTTCTTTTTTGCCTAGAGGACTATTTTTGTATGGCTTTACTTTCGTCAAACTATTTTTTTGCAAAGATAAACCATATAAAGCCGATATGAAAATTAGAAATAAACGATTATATGATAACTAATTATACCATTTCGGATAGGAATTTATAGCATAAATTGTTTAGATTTGTGCCACATTTCGACTAAACAAATGAAGATAATCATTGCAGGAGCAGGAGAAGTAGGATTCCATTTAGCGAAATTACTATCCTACGAATCACAAGAAATTACTTTAATAGATACCAATAGGGAAAGTTTATCTTATGCCGACACACATCTGGACATTAAAGTTTTAAAAGGTGATGCTACGTCTATTTCAATACTAAAAGAGGCTAATGTGGTTAATTCAGATTTGGTTATTGCCGTAACTTCTTCTGAGACAACAAACATTACCGTTTGCGTTTTGGCCAAACAATTAGGGGCTAAAAAAACCATTGCCAGAATTACCAATACAGAGTTTATTGCTCACAAAGATGAAGTGGGTTTTACCCGGTTTGGAATAGACGAATTAATTTCTCCCGAATCTTTAGCCGCTTCAGAGATTGAATTACTTTTAGATCAATCGGCTTTTAATGATAGTTATAAGTTTGACGAAGGCGCCTTAACCATGGTTGGTTTAAATTTATCAAGAACCGCAAATTTTGTTGGAAAGAGTGTGAAAGATGCCGCGCAGTTGTTTTCAGAAATTCATTTTGTACCTATCGCCATTCAGCGTTTTGGAACACAATATACGATTATTCCAAGAGGAGACACCCTTTTTAAAGAAGGCGATAATGTGGTATTCATTACCACTGAAGGTGGTGACGACGAACTGTGTAGCATGACTGGAAAGATTAATACTGAGATTAAAAGAGTCATGATTTTAGGAGGCAGCCAAATAGGCTACAAAACCTCCAGAGATTTAAGTGAAAAGGGTTACAAAGTAAAGCTTATTGAAAAACAAAAAGAGCACGCTTTTAACTTAGCCGATGAATTAGCACGTGTTTTAGTAATTAATGGCGACGGAAGGAATGTAGAACTTTTGCAAGAGGAAAACATTGATGATATGGATGCGTTTATTGCGGTGACTGAAAATTCTGAAACCAATATCATGTCCTGCCTAGTTGCAAAGTCTCGGGGCGTTCGTAAAACGATTGCTTTAGTAGAAAACATGGATTATTTTGAACTTTCTCAATCTATAGGAATAGACACCTTAATTAATAAGAAGCTTTTAGCTGCGAATAACATTTTTAGATACATACGTAAGGGAGAGGTTATCGCTATGACGAAGCTAAATAATATGAATGCCGAATTATTAGAGTTTAAAGTGAAACCCTCGTCTTTAATTTGTAATAAACGTATTAAAGATATCGATTTTCCGCGTTCTGCAATAATAGGTGGCGTAGTTCGAGATGGAGAAGGGCAAATTGCTCTTGGGGATTTTAAAATACAAGAAAGTGATAAAGTGGTGGTTTGCTGTTTGCCGCGTTCAATAAAGCGGGTTGAAAAATTATTTCTATAGCACATGAAGCTTAATTATAAAATTATTTTTCATTTTTTTGGGCTTTTATTGCTCTTTAATGGAGGATTTATATTGCTTTCTGCTCTGGTTAGTTTAATTTACAAAGACGGGGTTACTTTTAAATTATTTTTGTCTGGACTAGTCATACTTCTTAGTGGTTTATTTGCCATGTATTATACCCGGAAGCATAAGAAAGAACTCAATAAGCGCGAAGGCTATATCGTCGTATCTTTTGGCTGGATTGTTATGGCATTATCAGGGAGTTTGCCTTATATTTTAACCGAAGCCATTCCAGATTTTACTAATGCTTTTTTTGAAACCATATCTGGGTTTACAACCACTGGGGCTTCCATTTTAAATGATATTGAAGCCGTTCCCAAAGGCGTGCTGTTTTGGAGAAGTTTAACGCATTGGATTGGAGGGATGGGAATTATTGTGCTCGCGGTAGCCATACTTCCTTTATTAGGAATAGGTGGGATGCAGTTATTTGCTGCCGAAGCTCCTGGCCCCAGTGCAGATAAATTACATCCTAGAATTACAGACACAGCAAAACGATTATGGCTTATTTATTTTGGATATACGGTGGCCGAAACCATTTTATTACAAGTTGCAGGAATGTCTTTTTTCGATGCCATTAATCATTCTTTAAGCACGCTGTCTACTGGAGGCTTTTCAACTAAAAATGCAAGTATTGCCTACTGGAACGATAAACCAATGATTCAATACATCATTATTCTATTTATGTTCCTAGCTGGAACAAATTTTGTCTTGAGTTATTTTGCTTTTAAAGGACGAATTAAAAAAATATTTCAAGATGAAGAGTTTAAATTATATTTTAAATTCATAGTCGTATTTACCTGTATAGCTGCAATCATTATTTATTGCAAAGCAGATTTGTCTAAATCTTCAATACCTCACCCTATGGTTTGGGGGTTTGGCGAAAGTACATTTAGGCATGCCTTGTTTCAAGTTATAGCCATTGTAACAACAACGGGGTTTGTTTCAGCAGATTATACATTGTGGAGCGCGTTTCTTACCGTACTTTTCTTCGGACTCATGTTTTTAGGTGGCTCTGCTGGGAGCACTTCTGGAAGTATGAAAGTGGTTCGACATCTTATCACTATAAAGAATGGTTTTTTAGAATTTAAAAGAACATTGCATCCAAATGCTATTTTACCTGTTCGTTATAATAAGCGATCGGTTTCTGGAGACATTGTATTTAATATTTTAGGCTTTTTTATTCTTTACATGTTATCATTTATCGTTGGCGCTTTAGGCTTTTCTATAATGAATATTGATTTTGAAAATGCCATTGGTATTGCCGCTTCAAGTTTAGGCAATGTAGGCCCTGCTTTGGGTGATTTCGGACCAGTACATAATTATGCTGCTTTACCCGCAATAGGCAAATGGTGGTCTGCCTTTTTAATGCTAATAGGACGTTTAGAATTGTTTACTGTTCTTATTTTATTAACTCCTTTCTTCTGGCGGAATAGATAAAACGTTTTTAAATAGAGCCAAACCCATATAAAAAGGCGCTTAAGATTTAAAGAAAAAAAGTGACGTTTAAGGCGAAAAATGAAGAGGCTGTCTGAAAAGTATTTTTAATCGTCCTTCTGTCCCGAATACGTGATATTTCAGAATCTCATAATGTGACGTGTTAGTCTTTTGTGAGAACCTGAATCAAGTTCAGGTTGACGAAATATACCTTTTTAGACAGCCTCTATATTTTATTTTGAAGCATAAATAAAAAAAAGAAAATTTTAGCGCAAAATTTAAGTTGGAAATGGATAAGAAAACCTGAGTTTAATTTACCTGAAATCCTTAGTTTTTTTTATGAAACAAGGATTAAGTAGGTTTTTCGTTTAAAACGTTGGCACAAGGAATAAACTGAGTGATCATTTTTAATAAATCTGTTTTTCTAATTGGTTTAGCTAAAAATCCTTCGCATCCTAATTTTTCAGCTATTTGTTGGTATTCAAAACCGGTATAAGCAGACTGTATAATTATGGGAATATTAGCGTATTTTTCTTTAATGATTTTAGAAGCATCAAGACCATTTAATATTGGCATTTCAATGTCCATTAGTATCAGGTGAATTCCATCATTGCATAATTCTACTGCTTCTTTTCCATTAATTGCATGTAGAATGTTGAGCGGCAATTTTAAGTTTAATTGCAAAAGCTTTTTTAACAGGATAAAGTTAAGTTTTTCATCATCAGATATTAAAATATTCAATGAGTTTGACATGGTATAGCATTTAGGACGCTGCAAAGTAGTGAAAATATGATTATAAATCAACTTTTAAACCCCTTATTTAACACCTTGGGGTATTTCGACAAAAAAGGTAGATCCCTCTCCTACTTTCGATTTCACTGTAATTTTGCCTTTAAATGCTTTTACTAACTTTTGAGAGATCGAGAGTCCTATACCTGTACCACGGTATTTTTTTTGGGAGCCATTGTGTACCTTGCGAAAAGGGTTAAATATAGTGTTTATATCATTTTGAGGTATCCCAATACCCGTATCTTTTACATAAAAAGTTACTTTATCTTTGTTTTCTGAAAAAGTGTAGCCTAATGAAATGGTTCCTTCATCGGTAAATTTAAATGCATTATTTAACAAATTAGACAATATCTGTTTTAGTCTAACAGAATCCGCATAAATAGTATCTTCTTTAGTACTATTATTGTATATAAAACTTAATTTAAGTTGTTTCGTTTGCTTTATTTTATATTTTTTTTCAAGAACACTTAAAAATTCCTGTATCTTAATTTCTTTTATGTTTAATTTAAGATCTTGAGAATCTAAAATAGACATGTCCATGATATCATCTATAAGTAAAAGCAAATCATTACAGTTGTTATTAATAATTTCAATAAATTCTTTATGCTCTTCTTTAGTAATATTGTCTTCGCTAAGCAAATTTGAAAAGCCATAAATGGCATTCATTGGGGTACGGATTTCATGACTAACATTAGCCATAAAAGCCGATTTAAGTCTATCTGATTCTTCTGCTTTTAATTTCGCTTTATTAAGTGCTTTTGTTCTTCCCCGAACCAATTCTTCAAGGTGGTTTTGGTGTTGAAAAAGATGTACATTTTGTTCTTCAATTTCTGAAGTTTTTTCCAATAATAAGTTATTTGCAGCTGTAAGCGCTTTCGTTCTATAATCCACCTGTTGTTGTAATACCCGACGCTGCTTTTTATAAAACGCCACGCGTATGAGATAAATAGAAATTAAAATAATTAAAAATAGTAAACCAAGAAACATTTTGAAAATAGAGGTTTTATACCAAGGCGCATGAACAACTATTTTTAAAGTTTTAGGTTGGGTTGCCCATTTATTATCATTGTTAGCGCCTAAGACTTTAAACACATAGTTTCCGGGGTTTACATTGGTATAGGTGGCAGAGCGTGTTACTCCAGCATCAACCCATTTTTTATCATAACCTTCTAATTTATATCGGTATTTATTTTTTTCTGGGTGCAAGTAATTCAAACCAGTATAAGAAATTAAAAAGCTAGATTGTTTTGAATTAAGCTCTATTTTTTCTTCATTATTTGGGTTTTTTGTTATCGAATGAAGTTTTCTATATTCGTTTGGTTTTGAGTATAATACATCAAAAGCAGTAAGGGTTAGGGAAGGAACTTTTTTATTATAATCAAGGGTGTTAGGATCAAAAAAAGTAAGACCTGTAGCAGTTCCAAAATACAATACCCCTTCTTTATTTTTATAGGCTGCTTCTCTTTTAAATTCATTGGCAGAAAAACCATCTTGTTTTACATATTTTGTAATTTGTTTATTTGTTTTATTAATCTGAAAAATACCATTATTAGTAGACACCCAAATAATACCATTATCATCTTCGATAATTGCTTTTATTGATAAATTATTGATTTTATAATTTTCCCCATTATAAGGCAAATATTTTTCCGTTTTTCGATCAAACTGAAAAAGACCAGTATTAGTTCCAATCCATAAAACATTATCTGAATCGAGAAAAGAACTAGTAATTACGACCTCATCAATATTAATAGGAAATTCTCTATAAGTATTTTCGTCTGGGTCAAGAAAAACAATTGATATATAGGTATTTAAAAGTAATTCTTTGGTGTTAGTTTCTTGTATTGTAGTAACATCGTTAGGGAATGTGTTCGCATTTTTGGCCAAATCCTTAAAGCTAATAAAGTGGTTTTTTTCGTAATCGTATTGATATAATCCCCCATAAGCAGATCCAATCCAAAGTCTTTTTTTATAATCTTCGGCTATAGCTAATATATGTTCACTATGTAGGTCTCCTTTTTTATTTGAAACTGGAAATCTTTTAAAATTATCTTGTTCATAATTATACAAATTTATACCTCCGTCCCAAGTTCCTACCCATATATTATCCCTACTATCTTTGTAAATTTTATGAATTGGGTCTCTACTTAAACTTTTATTATCATTGGCGTCATAGTTATAATATTTTATACTATTGTTTTTTTTGTTTAGTCTTGAAATTCCTGCTTCAGTCCCAATCCATAAAAAGTCACCGTCTTCTAAAATTTCATTAACAATATTATTTTTTAGTGGTGTCTCAGGGGTATTTTTATCTAAAATGTGAATTTTTTTACTGCGTTTACTTATATAATTTACCCCGCCAGCAAAGGTGCCTATCCAAATGTCGCCTGCATTATCTTCAAAAATGCAATAAATTGAATTATCGCTAATACTATTGGGATCACGAATGTCATACTTAAAAGTTATAGAAGTATTATTTTTGTTTAAATCTATTTTTTGAAGTCCTTGATTTGACCCCCTTCCTATCCACAATTGGTTGTCTTTATCTACATGCAAGTTAAGGATAACACCATCACTATTCTTTAAGAATTTTTTAGAACCATTAGGTTTGTAATACAATCCGTTTTGACCAAAACCAACCCAAATTACACCATTTTTGTCTTGAGTTATTGCTAAAATATCATTCTTAGTATTGGTATCTAAGTTTTCAAAATCATCAAATTTTTCTATATATTGATTTTTTGGATTGAACTTATAAACTACTCCATTCGATCCAAACCAAAGGTTATTACTGGAGTCTTTAAATATTTTACTTCCTTTTTTCTGATAAAATGTATGATTAATATCTTCACTTAAGTTATTATAAGTGTTTTTTATGGTATTAATTTTTATGAACCCCGTGTTTCCTACTAGCCAAGCAATAGAGTCGTTTTCATTTAAAACATCTCTGTAATTAGACTTTGGTATACCAGAAAAAGGGAGTAATTTGTTTTCTTTAACAGTATATAATCCATTAGAAGTAGCGACCCATAATTCTCCTTTTCTTTTTTTAGAAATGCTATTAATTTGTACATTCCCTAATGTATTTCCCTCTGCATTTTTTGGTCTAAAAGATTCGTATTTATAGCCATCATATCGATTTAACCCATCATCTGTTCCTACCCAAATAAAGCCTAAATCATCTTGAAAGATACTATATGCCCAATTACTAGAAAGCCCTTTATCTTCTCCTATCGATTTAAATTTATATAAGGTTGTTTTTTGAGCATTAATTGAAGTAGAAATCAATATCAAAATGGACAAAGAAAGAATACCTATGTGTTTCAATAACAAAAAAATTAATTAGCAAAGGGTTTTTACATGTTAACAAAATAGTATTTTTAAATCAATTTTAAAAGTATTTCATAATGAAGTGGTTTAAACTTTTTTCAATTTGCTAAAAAAATGCTTTTTTGCGTCCTTATTTCACAATTTTTGAATTACGTAGCGCTGCGATGCAACTAAAAAATTGCTCTATCTGGTCACAAAAACACTATTTTTCACTTAGATCAAAAAAGTTTAAACCACTTCAATTCATAACCAATATTAAAAAAATTAAAAAGACAAAACTGAGTTAAAAAATGATAGCTAATGTTCTGAAACAACCTTAAAAAAGAAAAAGTTATCATTTTATTTTATGACAATTTCAAAGTTAAAATGGTAGGAGTTGTATTTTATTATTTAGCCCCTTTGTACAAAAAACTAAAGTGTTAGTTAGCACGCCGATTTCGATTACGGCTTTTCTTTTTATTGGAAGAATTGCTTTGCTTAGATGTATAAGCTTTGGGTTTTTTGCTTGAATTTCTACCCTCTCCTCTATTCCTATTTCGTCCTCCACCCTGTTTAACAGGTTCAGTAGAAGCATTAGGATCGGGTTCATAACCTTCAATAATTTCCATAGGGATTTTCATTCCTACTAACTTTTCAATACTTCGTAAATAAGAGGTCTCATCAGCACTTACTAAAGAAACTGCTTCTCCACTAGCTCCTGCTCTACCCGTGCGCCCTATTCGATGCACATAATCTTCAGAAATATTAGGAATTTCATAATTAATAACATGGGGTAATAAAGGAATGTCTAAACCACGAGCCGCAATATCTGTAGCCACCATCACTCTAATGGTTGCATTTTTAAAACCAGCCAATGCTTTTGTTCTGGCGCCCTGACTTTTATTACCATGAATAGCAGCTGCTGTAATTCCTGCGCCAATTAATTTTTTAGTTAAGCGATTAGCACCATGTTTCGTTCTTGTAAAAATTAAAACCTGCTGCCAGTTTCCATCTGAGATTAATTTTATGGTCAACGCTGTTTTTTTACTTTTTGCTACGCGGTGTATTTTTTGTGAGATTGCATCTACTGTGGAGTTTTCTGGTGTGGCTTCAACTCGTACTGGGTGATTTAATATTCCATTTGCTAATTTCCGAATGTCTTTAGAAAACGTGGCCGAAAACATTAGGTTTTGTCTTTTTGGAGGCATTAATTTCATAATGCGTTCCATATCTCGAAGAAACCCCATGTCTAACATTCTATCGGCTTCATCTAAAACAAAAATTTCGACCCGTTTTAGAGACAACAGCCCTTGGTTTTGTAAATCTAATAATCGTCCTGATGTTGCCACTAAAATATCGATCCCCTTTCTAATCGTTGCGACTTGTGGTTTTTGGTTTACACCGCCAAAAATAACAGCACTTTTTATATCTAAAAAGGCACTGTACTCCTTTACATTAGTATAAACTTGAGCCGCCAACTCTCTGGTTGGTGTTAATACTAAAGCGCGAATGGGTCTAAATTTATGTTTAGGATTTTCAGAAAGTAAGTGTAATAATGGCAAGGTGAAACCAGCCGTTTTCCCTGTTCCTGTTTGAGCAGAAGCCAACACATCTTGTCCTTTTAAAATTGGAGGAATTGCTTTTACTTGTATAGGAGAGGGGATTTCATAGCCTTTTTTACTAATAGCTTTAAGTAAATTTTCGGACAGGCCTAAAGATTTAAATGACATATATTATTTTTAGAAAGCCCATAACGGACATTTACCAATACTTATAATTGGCAAATGATAATTTATCCATCGCTATTGTATTGAGCTGCAAAAGTACTACTAATTTATGTTTTTTTGTTAGAAACTCTAAACTATTGCGTCTAAATAACTAGACACTTTTAAAGCATGGAAACCACCTTACTCACTTATTTTTTTATTGCAATAGCAACTACCATTGCTGGTTCGTTGCCATTAGGTCCTGTTAATTTATCGGTAGTTAATATTACTGTAAAAAAATCGATGAGAAAGGCTATGGAATTTTCGATGTCGGCTGCTATAGTAGAGATTTTAATAGCCATATCTGCTATTTATTTTGGAAAATGTATTGAGCATTTTTTGACCTCTAACTCGTGGATACAAATTTTAATTTTCTCTGTTTTTATTGGTTTGGGACTCTACAATTTAATAAGAAAAGCAAACCCAAAATTAAGGACCAACGATAGCTTACAGGTTTCTGAGTTTGTTAGAGGGGCTTTTATTTCACTTATTAATCCGCAAGTTATTATTTTCTGGATTTTTGTACTCACCTTTATTTCTCAGGAGTTTGAAACGATGTTTACCCCGCTAAATTTATTGGTATTTCTTTTAGGGGTTTTTATTACTAAACTTATTGTTTTATTTTCTTTTAGTAAGCTTAGTTATTTTTTAAAAGACCGATTAAAAACAAGTAGTTCTCCAATTAATAAAACCATGGGTATTGTTTTACTTGTTATTGGTTTAGTTCAGGCTTATCGTTTTTTTATTGCGTAACCCTTTTAATTATTAAATTTATTACACCTCTTTTTTCTTTACCGTTTAAAATACGTTTTTATATTGCATGACTCTAAAATCGAAGGTATTAAACTGAGGGTTTTTGTCTTTAAGCTGTTTATATAAAGTCATACTTCCAATGGCTCTATTTGCTGCTCCTGAAGGCGCCGTTAGAGAAATGGTTTTAATTTTCCGTCCTAATTTAAGTGATTGCATTACATCGCTTGGCATAACAAATTCATGCACACGTGGTACTTCGTTTGAAACTATTTTTAATTTTAGATTATAACTTTTTAAATGCTGCCGAAAAAAATATTCTGGTCCGTTTTTACTATTGCCCCCAGTAAATATTAACGTGTCTATTTTGGGGTATTGTTTTAAAAAATGAACAATATCTCTAAGTTTTGGGTTTTTCATTCCCAAATCTGAAGCATCGATTTTCTCTCGCTCTGCACTCGCTACGATATCACAAATTCCTATATTTCTACTTTGTAAAAAGTCTTTTCGCTGTTTAATAGCCGCTTTCGTTGTTTCGAATTTTAAATTAAGATTAAATATTTTGTTTAATACTGGCCATAACAACCCATCAATACTACCATAACAAAAATTAACATCACCTTCTTTTAATTTCCCTATAGAAAATCGCGGTGGCGGCAATGTACCTACAATAAGCTTGGTGGTGTGCTCGGGAATAAAAGGTGTGTATGGGTGTTGATGTAAAAACATTAAACCGTTTTTAGCAAACGGTCTACCTCAACAAATGTGCTACGATGTAAACGCTTATTCGACGATTTCATATGTTGCAATTCACCAGACATTTCTTGTAAAATAGTTTTCGCCTCGTCTATTTTATCTTGTTCTATTAAAAACTTAACCAGTATTAAACGCTTATCATAATTAGAATACCGCTGATCTAATTTTCGCAATTCGGCTTCAGCTTCAACTAATTGTCCTTTATTTTTTAATGCTAAAGCATAAGAAAACTGGGCTTCAGATTTAACAAACGCTGTATTGGTTTTAATCTTTTCAGCTGTAGAAATTGCCAAATCATCTTTTTTTAAGGAATGATAGCAAATTACTAATTGTTCTAAACAATGAAAATCGTTTTGAGACGTATCTTTAAGTGCTTCTTCGTAATGAGGAATGGCATTTTCGTAGTCTTTCATTTCCACATAAGCATCGGCAAGGTTTACTCGGTTTTGGTAGGTGTTTGCAAACTGTAATTGCTTTTTTAAATCATTTACTTTTTTAGTTGGTATTAGAAGTGCAGTAAGGTTGTCCTGTATTTTATTAGCTTCTTTTTTATTATAAACTTGAGTTACTAAATAAATAATACAGCCTATTACAGGTAAGAATATGATTAGAAATAACCAATAATATTCATTTCTGTTTTTAATGAGGTGATAAATACAGTATCCTTGTAATCCTAAAATAAGGTAATAAAACATGGCACAATTAATTACCTTACAAAGACTAATTGGTTTGGAGAGGATAATGCCTCACTATACCCATAGCGCTCATAATTAAAGCCTTTTAGATCTTCTAATGTTTTGGCATTAACATCTATAATATATCTCGCCATTAACCCGCGTGCTAATTTGGCAAAAATGGCAATATTTTTATATTCTCCATTTTTAAACTCTTTAAAAACGATATGTATAACTGGTACTTTTAAAGCACTCACATCTATTGCTTTAAAGTATTCTATACTCGCTAAATTCAAGAACAGTTCGCCCTCTTTTAGCTCATCATTTAAAGCTTTAGTAATGTCTTTTTTCCAAAATTCATATAAATTTTTATGCTTTCCTACGGGGAGTTTAGTTCCCATTTCTAAACGATAAGCCTGTATTAAATCTAATGGTTTCAACACGCCATATAAGCCAGATAGAATCCTTACTGTATTTTGTAAAGTGTTAATTTTATCACTTGGTATATGGTAGGCATCTAAACCTCTGTACACATCGCCATTAAAAGCATAAACTGCAGGTCTGGCATTGTCTTTAGTAAAAGGAAGTTCCCAATTTTGATTACGCTCGTAATTGAGTTGTCCCAATGTATCACTAATTTTCATGAGCTTAGATAGTCCTTTAGCACTTTTCCTTTTTAGAAGCTTATTTAAGCGTTCAGACTGTCTTAAAAATGGTGCTTCAGTAGTTAAAGTGGTTGGCAATTTACTTTCAAAATCTAAAGATTTAGCAGGAGACACTACAAGTTTCATGGATTCTTTTTTACAAAATTACAATTTTCTATTCTAAGAAAATGATATAAAACCATTTTAACTTTGAAATTACCAGAAAATCAAATGATGCGTTCTATATGAATACATAAACCGTAGCATCGCCACTTTTATATTTAGAACTATTGAAGAAGAGCGCAAATTTAACTTCGGCTTATCGTTGAAAAAAGTATTCCTATTCATCTATAGGATACTCTTTCGCAAATTTTTTTAACAATAACCTATCATACCAATTAATTTTAGAAATGCTTCTTCCTAGTGTTCGCCTTCTTTTTAGCCTAGAAAGTCGTTTTATTGAAACTGCAATAAAAATTATTATTATAAGGGATACTATTATTGAAATTGTAATACCATTCATAATATTATTTTCTAAATAAAGTAGTATTATTTATAGTAAATATAACAAAAAAAATATCTATAACATTAATTATCAATTATTCATGTGCTTAGAATAGTGTTTCCATTTTTCTAAACATGCCTCCATATCTTCAGGAATAGGGGCTTCGAAACGTAAAAACTTACCTGTTTTTGGATGTTTAAACCCTAAGGTTTTGGCGTGAAGCGCTTGTCTCGGTAAGATTTTAAAACAATTGTCTACAAATTGCTTATATTTAGTAAAGGTTGTGCCTTTTAAAATAAGGTTTCCTCCATAGCGTTCATCGTTAAAAAGGGTATGACCTATATGCTTCATGTGCACACGTATTTGATGTGTGCGCCCAGTTTCTAGTTTACAAGCAACAAGTGTTACATAACCTAAACGAGCTAATACTTTAAAATGAGTAACCGCAGGCTTACCTTTTTCTTCATCTTCACCAGTATAAACAGTATTCTGTAATCGGTTTTTAGGGTGACGGCCTATATTGCCCACTATAGTGCCTTCATCTTGATCTATATTACCCCACACTAAGGCAACATATTCTCTTTCACTCGTTTTATCTTTAAACTGCTCACTTAAATGCGCCATCGCCGCTTCTGTTTTTGCGATGACTAATAAACCAGTGGTATCTTTATCAATTCTATGCACTAAACCAGGACGTTTACTAGAATTATTAGGTAAATTATCGAAATGAAAAATAAGCGCATTAATTAAAGTCCCTGAATAATTACCATGACCAGGATGCACGACCATTCCCGCTGGTTTGTTAACGACTAAAAGCGTATCGTCTTCGTAGACAATATTTAGTGGAATGTCTTCTGCAACCAATAAATTTTCATGAGGAGGATGCTGAAACAAGACTTTTACGACGTCGTTTGCTTTTACCTTATAGCTTGATTTTACTGGATTTCCGTTTACATAAATATTTCCAGATTTAGCGGCTTCTTGTATTTTATTACGCGTCGCATGCTCTATAAAATTCATTAAATATTTATCTATTCTTAATGGCGATTGTCCTTTTTCAGCGGTAAAGGAATAATGTTCATACAGTGGGTTATGGGCTTCGTCTGGTATTTGCGGGGTGTCTTGTTCCATTTGCTTAGCTTCCTTTAAATTTAGAAGCCAGTCTATTATTTTCCGTTTCCTAAAACCAAATCAATAGTTTCGGTTTTAGCCAAAGCTTTTCCAGGTTTAATTGCCTTTCCTTTATGGTAAAGCCCTCTCACCTCATCTTTGGCAATATAATTAACGTAAGTAATCTTCCCAATTTTAAAGCCTAATTGCAATAAGGTAGGTTTCGCTTGCCTATAAGTGAGTCCAATGATATTTTTAGGAATTTTAATTTTAGGATAACCCGAAGGGTTTAGTGTTAAATATATTTTTCTATTTTCTTTTACATTGCTGCCTGCTAACGGCTCTTGCTCTATTACTGAAAACCTTGGATAATTAGGATTATAATTCGCAGAATCCTGAATTTGCATAACTAAATTATTCTGCTCTAATTCTATTTTTGCAACCTCTATAGATTTACCTTTCAAATCTGGAACCACCTCAAAATTGCCATGATTAGTAGTGATATTCAAATATTGTAACATTAAAAAACAAAGGACTATTACAGCGACTATTGCTAGCGCTAGCTGTATAAAAAAAACTTTACTTTTAATAAAACTAAGAAAACTCATTTAATGTCTGTTTATATAACAAATATATAAAAACAAAAAGGTTTATTGTTTATACAATGAACTCATCTTGACTTTTTATATTTGACTATATAAGGGTTCTTGTTGAATTGGTTTTAGCTTTTTCAAATTCATAATAAAAATGTCCCTTATACTCTATAGAGTTTGAATCTATTCCAAAAGAAAATGATATTTTTGAAAACGAATACTCATAATTTTATTTAAAGACTTTAATTTATTTATTGTTCCATTGAGTTGTTCCTAGAAAGAGTAGTGATTTATGAAAAAAAATATTGCCATAATAATGGGAGGCTATTCAAGTGAGTATAAAATATCCTTGAAGAGTGGAAATGTGGTCTATGAGTTTCTAGATCCCAAAAAATATAAGGGGTATAGAATACATGTATTTAAAGATCGATGGTGCTATGTCGACGATGATAATAATGAATTCCCTATCGACAAAAATGATTTCTCCGTAGTTGTAAATAATAAAAAAATTACTTTCGATTGTGTTTTTAACGCCATTCATGGTTCGCCAGGAGAAGATGGTTTTATGCAAGGCTATTTTAAATTGTTAAACCTCCCGCAAACCAGTTGCGGTATGTATCAAGCAGCTTTAACTTTTAATAAAAGAGATTGTTTAAGTGCATTAAAACCTTATGGTATTTTAACTGCCGATAATTATTTTCTTAACCTAGGTGATGCTATTGACGAAGATGGCATTGTAAAAAAAGTAGGATTACCTTGTTTTGTAAAAGCGAATAAAGCAGGTAGTAGTTTTGGGATTTCTAAGGTTCTTAAAAAAGAAGACTTAAAGAAAGCCATAGCCATTGCCTTTAAAGAAGATAATGAAATTATTATTGAATCTTTTTTAGAGGGTACAGAGGTTTCTGTAGGTGTTATTACCTATAAAGGAAAAACAACGGTATTGCCAATAACTGAAATCGTTAGCGAGAATGATTTTTTTGATTACGAAGCCAAATATTTAGGGAAATCTCAGGAAATTACACCAGCTCGTTTAAGTAAGACTCAAGAACATAAAGTAAATGCCGTCGCAAAAAAGATTTATGAGGTTTTAAAAATGAAAGGCTTTTCTCGAAGTGAATTCATTTTTAAAAATGAAGAGCCGCATTTACTTGAAATAAACACCATACCGGGGTTAACCAAAGAAAGTATTTTACCGCAACAAGCGACGAAGGCAGGCATTTCTATGCAAGAATTGTTTAGCAGTGCTATCGAGGAGGCTTTGAAATGACGTTACCTTCAAATTAAATTAAAACATTTCTAAGACGAATCAAGCTGATTATAAACAAAACAGTCACTTTCATTCTCGGTTTAACAAACTAATTCCAAATGCTTCTTAGTAAGGCAACCGCTAGATGGTCTGGTTTTATCTTTAAAGCACCCTTTTTTGAAAGGAAGTTATTAGAGACCTTTGACAAACGAAACAAATTTTGTCATACTGATACCTATCAGCATCACATCATATCGAAAACGAATGAGATCCTGAAATATTCCAAAGATTTGGGACAGGATAACGCTCAAAAAACATGTCGTTTTTCTCTAAAAAAATTTAATTCCCTTAATAAAAAAAAGAAAAGACTTCTGTTTTTTTTAAGAACTTATTAAATCCGCTAAATAGTATAGAATAAATTAAACCTAACCACTAGAGATTATAACGTTTCTAATTAACCGTATAACTAATTTTACATACCTTTGATTTTTAGTAAAAAAATAAAGCATGCAAAGACGTTTTATCGATTATTTAATTATCGCTTTAAAAGGAATGGCAATGGGCGCAGCAGATGCCGTTCCTGGGGTTTCTGGAGGAACTATTGCCTTTATTTCTGGTATTTATGAAGAACTCATAACCAGTATTAGCAATATTAATTTTTCGGTATTTAAAACTTTAAAAAAAGAAGGTTTCAAGGCCTTTTGGAAAGCGATAAATGGTTCTTTTTTATTAGCGCTTTTTTTAGGAATCGCCATTAGTTTATTATCCGTTTTAAAACTCGCTAAATATCTATTAGAAGAACACCCCATATTAATATGGTCTTTCTTTTTTGGACTTATTATCGCCAGTATTCTATTTATAAGTAAACAAATAAACCGTTGGAATGCTGCTACAATTATTACTGGTAGCGTTGGTGCTTTTATTGCTTATTACATTACGACTTTACCGCCTATGGGGGATACAAATAGTTTGCCTTTCTTGTTTTTTGCTGGAGCACTAGCCATATGTGCCATGATTTTGCCCGGCATTTCTGGTGCTTTTATTTTAGTAATTCTCGGTGCTTATAAAACCGTTTCGGAGGCTGTAAATGATATCGATCTAAAAAAAATAATAGTCTTTAGTTTAGGAGCAGTATTTGGATTGCTTGCGTTTAGTCGTGTTTTAAAATGGTTATTTAAACAATATCACGACATAACTTTAGCCTTATTAAGTGGCTTTATTCTTGGGTCTTTAAATAAAGTCTGGCCTTGGAAAAAAGTCTTAAGCTTTCGCAGCAATTCTAAAGGTTTACAAGTGCCGCTTACCCAAGAAAGTATTTCTCCGTTTTCGTTTGCCAAATTAAACGATGTAGAGCATCAACTGGTCTTTGCATTAATTTTAATGCTTTTGGGCTTCTTAACCATTTTTATTTTAGAAAAAATAGGGGCTAAAAAAACCGACTAATGGAAAGTACAAGAACATTCTCCGATAAATTATTTCTAATCCTAAAAGGATTAGCAATGGGTGCGGCGAATAAAGTTCCTGGGGTTTCTGGTGGCGTGGTGGCTTTTGTTGCTGGTTTTTATGAAGAGTTTATTTACTCTTTAAAGCGCGTAAATTCTACGGCATTTAAATTGGTGCTGAATGGCAGGTTTAAAT
This sequence comes from uncultured Flavobacteriaceae bacterium, assembly GCA_937937185.1. Classification (GTDB taxonomy): domain Bacteria; phylum Bacteroidota; class Bacteroidia; order Flavobacteriales; family Flavobacteriaceae; genus JAHDGB01. The sequence continues at coordinate 4,704 of CALDCO010000289.1, read as the reverse complement.
CGTTTTTTAATTACATTAATGGTCGGTTTTTAAGCTTGCTTTTCTCAGGTATGCTCATTAGTTATTTTAGTGTCTCAAAACTGCTCGATTTTCTTATTGTAAATTACGAGCTTTATGTATGGAGTGCTTTTTTTGGAATGATTTTAGGCTCCATTTACTACATTAGTAAAGATTTTAAAGACTGGAAACCTACAACTTATCTCGCTTTATTTATTGGCGCTGCGATTGGTCTAGGTATTAGTTTTATGAATCCAGCGACACAAAATGATCATCTCTTTTTTGTGTTTTTTTGTGGCATCATAAGTGTCTCTGGAATGGCCTTGCCTGGGTTTTCTGGTTCTTTTATTTTAATCCTTCTGGGCAATTATGTCCTGCTTTTAGTCGACTCGGTAAATGCGCTTTACGATACTTTTTCAGAATTAATTATTGGCGATTTTAGTTTTACTAGAAATGTAGAACGCCTAAGAATGCTTAAAGTATTAGCCGCTTTCACCCTAGGCTCTGCGGTAGGTTTAGTGAGCTTTTCGCACGTATTAAGTTATATTTTAAAGCACTACAAAAGTGTCACCATTGCTTCAATTATAGGTTTTATTGTTGGCTCTCTTGGCGTGGTGTGGCCTTGGAAAAAAACATTATTTAAAACCAATCCCGATGGTACTTTTTTATTAGATTCTAATGGTGCACAAATTATAAAAAACTACAAACGCTATATCCCAGAGTTAAATAACGAAACTTCTCTTGCAGTTGGCTATGTGCTTTTGGGGATTGTTATTGTTTTAGCACTAGAATTTTACGGACAAAAAACAAGAAAAATCAATGAATAAATTTGGATTAATAGGAAAAAACATTAACTATTCGTTCTCTAGAAGCTATTTTAAAAATAAATTTGAAAAAGAAAACATCACCAATGCGACTTATGTAAATTTTGATATTGATACGATCGAAGCCTTTAGTAATCAAATAAAAAAAACATCTCACTTAAAAGGGCTTAATGTTACCATACCTTACAAAGAAAGTATTATCCCGTTTTTAGATAAATTAAGCAAAAAAGCAAAAGCCATTGGTGCGGTCAATACTATTAGAATAACTAAAAAAGGCAAATTTGTTGGCCATAATACCGATTGCTATGGCTTCTCAAAATCGTTGAAACCACAATTACTACCAGGACACCAAAAAGCGTTAATATTGGGCACTGGTGGGGCAAGTAAAGCCGTTGCTTACAGCTTACAAGAATTAGGGATTACTTATGCTTTTGTCTCTCGAAACTTAAATGTGGGAGTCACTTATTCTTACGATTCTTTAAGCCCATCGATAATAGAAAAGCACGGGCTAATTATTAATTGCACTCCCCTTGGTACTCACCCCAATGTTAAGGCTTCTCCTAATATACCTTATCATGCACTTACAAAAAAGCACTTACTTTTCGATTTAATTTATAATCCCGCAGAAACGGTTTTTCTAAGTGAAGGAAAAAAACGTGGAGCTAGAACTATAAACGGTCTTAAAATGTTAGAATTTCAAGCTGAAAAAGCATGGAAAATTTGGAATTGCTAGCCTTAAATCATTGTTTTGTTTAAGCTTAAAAAAGAGATTAAAGCGAGTATTCTTGTAATTTCTTAACTTGTTTAGTATATTTAAAGTCTTACACTAAAATATAATCAACACATAATATATCATGTCACAGCCGGATAACCTGCTAAAAGCAGATGGAATAAAAAATCAAGCTCAAGAGAAAATGTCTGAATTATCAAATGAGACATTAAGCTTAAACAAAACCGAAGAAAGTAAAACCCCTGAAAAAGAGACGATTCTTAGTCAGCAAGAAACACCAAATGAGGATTCTAGCATAAACGAAACTGAAGAAAACAAAACTGCGGAAAAGGAAGAAGTGATTGAAAGTAAATTGGCTAATGAGACTGATGAAGCCGATACTGTTCTTAATGAAATTGAAGCCTCTAACGCTGAAGACGCTGAAGATACGGGCAACCAAGAACGTCATACAATAGAACAAAAAGACTATCATGAAATGTCTTTGGAGACCCTCGTTTTAGAAATAGAAAAGCTTGTTAAAAATGAGAAAGTACAGGCCATAAAAAAACATGTTGATGACATTAAAAATGAGTTTAATTTAAAGTTCAATGCACTTTTAGAAGAAAAAAAGCAAGACTTTATTAGCAAAGGAGGAAATGAAATAGATTTTCGTTTTAATAGTCCTTTACAACGTAGTTTTAAAGATACTTACAATGATTTTCGTTCAAAACTTAGTGCTCATTATAAAAATTTAGAAAAAAATTTAAAAGACAATTTAAGTAATAGACTTGAAATTATCGAGGAAATAAAGCGCTTAATGAATGATACTGAAGACAGTATCAACACCAAATACAAACAATTTAAAGCGCTTCAAGAACGTTGGAAAAGTGCTGGGCCAATTCCTAGAGACAAATACAATAATGCATGGAACAGCTACCATTTTAATGTTGAAAAATTTTATGACCTACTTCACCTAGATCGTGATTTGCGTGATAAAGATTTTCAGCATAACCTGGAAAAGAAAACCAAAATTATTGAACGCGCTGAAGAATTAGCTGAAGACAATAATACTAACCGTGCTTTTAGAGAACTTCAAGTACTTCATAAATTATGGAAAGAAGATTTAGGTCCTGTTGCTAAAGAATACCGCGAAGTAATTTGGGAACGCTTTAAGGCAGCGACTAAAAAAATTAACGACAAACGGCAAGAGTACTTCTTAGAATTAGATGCCGTTTATGAGAAAAACTTAGAGCGCAAAAATGAAATTATTGAAGCCATTAAAGCGAAAGCCAATGAAGCAGTAAGCTCACACAGTGGTTGGCAAAATAAAATTAATGAAATAGAAGCTTTAAGAGATCAGTTTTTTAAAGCTGGAAAAGTACCTATAAAATTGAATGAAGCCACTTGGGCCAATTTTAAAGATGCGGTTAGAGCGTTTAACCATAAAAAAAATGGTTTTTATAAAAATTTAAAAAAGGATCAATTTGAAAACCTAAATAAAAAGCTAGCGCTTATTAAAATTGCTGAAGATAATAAAGACAGTGACGATTTTGAGGTAACTACGCCTTTAATGAAGAAAATTCAAAACGATTGGAAACAAATTGGACATGTACCAAGAAAAGAAAGTGATAAAATTTGGAAACAGTTTAAAGCAGCTTGTAACGGGTACTTCGATCGTATTAATGAACAACGTAATGCTGCTAGTGAAGAAGAAGAAGAAACATTGGTTAAAAAAGAAGCTATCTTGGCTGAACTAAAAGACTTAAAATTATCTGGAGACCAAAAAGCAGATTTAGCAACAATAAAAGAATACATTAATAAATGGAAAGGCCTAGGTCGCGTTCCCTATAAAAAACGTAAAGTTGAAGCTAGTTTTAATAAAACACTTGATGGTCTTTTTAAGGATTTAGATCTCAATAAATCTGATGCTGAAATGATTAAGTTTGAAAACAAACTTCAAGATTTATCCAATGCAGAAGATTCTAGAGTATTAGACAATGAACGCTCGTTTATTAGAAAAAAGGTAGAGGATATTAAATCTGAAATAAACCAATTAGAAAATAACTTGCAATTCTTTAAACACGCCGATGAGTCAAACCCACTAGTTAAATCGGTGCATACGAGCATAAAAAGACATAAAGACGATTTAAGTGTTTGGCAAAACAAGCTGAAAAAAATAAAAGAATTGTATTAAAGTGTTAACGTATTTACAGATAAAAATCCTGCTTTTTGCAGGATTTTTTTTGATCTGTGTTGTGTGTCAATACGAACTAACAACAGCCTTTAGCTATACCTCACAAAAGACTAATAGCCCAATTAAATACAGACTTATTAATAAATTATTGTGTTTAGTTTGACACTATACCATTTAAAGCTTGGGTATGGTTTTGATAGATTTTGAAGAGCAAACCTAAAATGGCAGAGCCTATTATAAAACAAAACCACCGTCTAAGACGGTGGTTTTTTTATCTATTTAAATGTGGTCATATAAACTTATAGCCTTCGATAAGGTTATTTTATGATAATTTTCTTTGCTATAGCCGCTTTTTTTGAATTAAAACGAAGTACATATACCCCTTTTGAAAGATCAGCTAAATCTAAAGTTGTATTACCTTTAGAGATTGAGCGTTCTTTTACCTTTTTCCCTAGCACATTAAAAAGTTGTAATTTAACTGCACCTACGTTTTCAGGGATGGAAACGTTTATTTTATTTGAAGCAGGATTAGGGAATACAGCTAATCCAGCAAGATCCTTACTATCGTTTGTAGAAAGCTGGCCATTAAGCGCTAATTCAAAATCAGGTATTCCAAAACCTAATCTAAAATCTGGTGAATCAAATTTAGAAGAGGACAGGCGAACTAATTGCATAATCTCAGCATTACTAAGATTAGGTAACGCTTGCCATAAACAAGTAATAGATCCAGCCAGAATTGGTGAACTAAAAGAAGTTCCAAAAGCAGTATTTATTCTATCTAATTTATCTATCACCGCTGTAAAGCTACCCTGCGCAGCAACATCTGGTTTTTGCGTGGGTTGTACCTCACTACCTTGAGAACTAAAAGTGGCATAGATCCCATTGTGGTCCACTGCAGCAATAGAGAATACTCCAGGAGAATCAGCAGGTACTCCTAAACCTTTTGCTCCTGAATTCCCAGCTGAAGTAATTAATAAAAG
>CALDCO010000288.1 GCA_937937185.1 uncultured Flavobacteriaceae bacterium | reverse complement strand
CTGTTACTTCACGTTGAATGCCTTTTTGTAAGGTGTATTCTTCTGCTTCTATTCTAGCCTCTGTACTGTGAATTATGGTACAAGTATTTAACTCGTCTATAGGGCACAAATCTGAATCGTTATCGACATAGCCTACCGGTTGTACACATGAGGTTTCTGTATCATTAGGATCGCCTAAACCGTCATTATCAACATCAGCATACCATACTTTTGGGGTCTGGCATTTAGAGGTACAGTCTTCTCCAGGCAAATCATAACAACCATTTCCAGTTGGGCCCACTTTAGGATCCCAATCGATTCCTGCAACCCAATCGTCTCCAAGCTCATAAGCACCAACATCTGGCGCAGCACCAACATAACCATCTGTAATGCCCGGTATTTCACGCCCAAAATCTATAGGCTGAGAGCCGGGTTTTAATCTAAAATCTTTCGCTTTAAAATCTACAAATGGATTATTTCCCGAAAGCATCGATAAGTTATTTTGCTTATCGGATTGGGGTTCCCAATCGTCATCATTAGATAAATTATTCCAGACTTTAATATTAGTAAAACGAGTTCCAGCCTTGTGCCAAGCCCCCATTACATTTGAATTGTCCCAAATGGTATTATTAAAGATGTTATTATCCTTACAATCCCAATTTTGCTGTACTCCTGTCCATTCGGTATTCCAAATTACATTATGATGTACAGAAAACCCTTCAGCATCATTATCTAAATACACCCCTGCTGCTTTATTTTTATTTCCTCTGGAGGCCACATCATGAAACCAGTTGTGGTGAACTTCAGAATTTTCATATTTTCCAACGGTATAAAACAAAGCACAATCGTCTGCAATCAAATTACTACGCGAGACATCATTGTAGGCAAATTCAGAATTTGGTCCAAAATATTGCACCCCATCTCTTCCCCCATTAAAAATGGTATTTCCTATAAATTTACAGTTTCTAAATCCTCTAGCATTTAAAGGGGCATCATAAGATCCCAAGTAATTAAAATCGTGTATGTAATTATTTCTCAATTCGTTAAAAGCACCAGACATTCTAACTCCTGTTGCCGCATTAAAGGCGATCTCACATTTTTCTATCACATTATGGCTACTATCACTAATTAAAACACTAGGTTTTTCAGCATTAAATCCTTTAAAAATACCTTGAGTATGATTACCATAAAATGAAGAAACTCGAAATAATTTATTATAATTCGCATTATTTGTTATTTCTATAGCGCCTCCAAATACGGCTAAATCTCTAACCTCAATATATGATCGCCTATCAAGGTCTATGGTTTTTAGGCGCCTACGCATTTTAACTTCATTATCTTTTGGCGCCACACCTCCTGGCAATTGTACAAATAATTCATTCGTATTGGTATCAAACCACCACTCATTTTGATAGTCTAAAGCCCCTTTTACACCTTCTAAATAAAAATCGCCTTTATCGGCAGGTGCATGAAACGTTCTAATCCAAGTCGGGTTTTTATCGAGGGTAAAATTAACACGTCTGTTACTGCTGCTAGTTATAAAGGCTTTCCATGCAATCCATCCAGAACCAGGTTTATCGCCATAAAAAAATACAGCACCTCCTTTCCAATTAATATTGGGAATGTCATTAGAAGTAAGAAAAGCGCCATTTACAACATTAGAACCACTTCCTCCAGAATTGCGTCTGGAATTTAGTGTAAATGGTAAACCATCTACATTATTTGGCCATCTTGCTAAATCTAAAGCATCTTCCTTATTCAACACAAAATTTTCTTGCCCTAAATGAGCAAATGGTATTGTTGTTTTATAAATTGAACCAGTATCACGGGTCCATCCACTTAATGCTTGCATTGCCGTTATAATTACTTTTTCACCACTAAAAGAGCGAAACACTATTGGATTACCAGGAGTTCCAGAATTTGCTGGACGTAGGGTTTCTTCGTAAGTTCCTTCTCTAATGTATACGGTATCTCCTGCTCTAGCTACAGATGCTGCTTTACTTATTGTTAAATACGGCTGTTGAATGGTCCCAACGTTGGAATCGTTACCACTTTTTGAGACGTAAATATCTTTTGCGTGCAATAAAGCTATTGAACAGGCATAAAGTGAAATAAAGACTATTGATTTTATAAATTTTAACATGAGTATTTTAATTGGTTGGTTGATTTTTAATTAATGTTATACTATTAATTTACAACATGAATTTAAAAAGAAATTAATTATTTATTCTAAATAATCTATATTCTACTAAATTAATGGATAAAAAAATTAATAAGAATGTTTTTTTAATCATCCAAAGCTTATATCGCGATTTTTTCAGGTAATTTGTAATTTGAATTTATTTAATAAAATGACAAAAAGTCATTTAATTTCAATTCAATATTGACATTTTGTCTTACTCGTTGTATTGGTAAGAAAATTGAAATGTAATTACAAAACTTAATTTATGAACTTTAATAATTATACTATAAAATCTCAAGAAACCATACAACAGTCACAACAAATTGTGCAAAGTTATGGGCATCAGCAAATAGAAAATGAGCACCTTTTTAAAGCTATTTTTGAAGTTGATGAAAATGTATTGCCCTTTCTATTAAAAAAACTAAACATAAATATTTCGATACTTAAGCAAACTATAGACAAGCAACTCCAAAGTCTTCCAAAAGTTTCTGGAGGCCATATTACCTTATCGCCCAAGGCTAATAAAGCTCTAAACGAAGCAGCATTGATTGCAAAAAAAATGAATGACGATTTTGTTTCGATTGAACACTTAATATTGGGCATTTTTAGTACTAAAAGCAAAGTGGCGCAAATGCTAAAAGACCAAGGTGCTACAAGTAAAAGCCTAAAAGCAGCTATAGAAGCCTTAAGACAAGGCGACCGCGTGACTTCTCAGAGTCAGGAAGAAACTTATAATGCTTTAAATAAGTATGCAAAAAACTTGAATCAATTAGCTCAAGATGGAAAATTAGACCCCGTAATAGGTAGAGACGAAGAAATTCGAAGAATACTTCAAATTTTATCTCGCCGCACAAAAAACAACCCCATTTTAGTAGGCGAACCTGGCACAGGTAAAACGGCAATTGCTGAAGGCTTAGCACATAGAATTATAGATGGCGATATTCCGGAAAATTTAAAAGACAAGCAACTATTTGCACTCGATATGGGCACTTTAATTGCTGGCGCTAAATTTAAAGGCGAATTCGAAGAACGCTTAAAAGCCGTTATAAAAGAGGTGACTTCCAGCAACGGTGATATCGTTTTATTTATTGATGAAATACACACTTTAATTGGTGCTGGTGGCGGACAAGGTGCCATGGATGCCGCAAATATTTTAAAACCCGCTTTAGCTAGAGGAGAACTTAGAGCTATAGGCGCAACCACTTTAGATGAATACCAAAAGTATTTTGAAAAAGACAAAGCTTTAGAACGTCGTTTTCAAAAAGTAATGGTAGAAGAACCTGATACAGAAAGTGCTATTTCTATTCTTAGAGGCATAAAAGAAAAATATGAAACACACCATAAGGTTCGTATTAAAGACGATGCTATTATTGGTGCAGTGACGCTTTCCCAACGCTACATTACCAATCGCTTTTTACCAGATAAGGCTATAGATTTAATGGATGAAGCGGCTTCTAAGTTACGCATGGAAATTAATTCTAAACCTGAAGAACTCGATGTTTTAGACCGTAAAATAATGCAACTTGAAATTGAAATAGAAGCCATTAAGCGCGAAAAAGACGAAAGCAAATTAAAATCGCTTAGGAGTGATTTAGCGAACTATAAGGAAGAACGAAATGAAATTAATGCAAAATGGAAAAGTGAGAAAGAAGTCGTCGATAATATTCAACAAAAAAAATTGGACATTGAGAACTTTAAACTTGAAGCTGAACGTGCTGAACGCGACGGCAACTACGGCAAAGTTGCCGAGCTTCGTTATGGAAAAATAAAAGATGCTCAAGAACAGTTAGAACTTTACCAAAAACAATTATTAGAGCAAGGTGAAAATTCTTTAATAAAAGAAGAAGTAACTTACGATGATATTGCCGAAATTGTTGCGAAATGGACTGGGATACCAGTTACCAAAATGCTACAAAGTGATCGTGAAAAGCTTTTAAAGTTAGAAGACGAATTACACAAGCGCGTAGTAGGCCAAGAAGAAGCCATTATTGCTGTGAGTGATGCGGTTAGAAGAAGTAGAGCTGGGTTGCAAAACCCACAAAAACCTATTGGCAGCTTCTTGTTTTTAGGCACCACAGGAGTTGGTAAAACCGAATTAGCAAAAACACTTGCTGCCTATCTTTTTGATGATGAAAATGCAATAACTCGTCTAGATATGAGTGAATACCAAGAAAGGCATGCCGTAAGTAGATTAATTGGCGCACCGCCAGGATATGTGGGCTATGATGAAGGCGGGCAGTTAACCGAAGCGGTAAGAAGAAAACCCTATTCGGTAGTGCTTTTAGATGAAATTGAAAAAGCCCATCCAGACACCTTTAATATTTTACTACAAGTTTTAGACGAAGGGCATTTAACAGATAATAAAGGGCGCATTGCAGATTTTAAGAATACGATTATAATAATGACTTCTAATATTGGCAGCCAAATTATTCAAGAGCGTTTTGAATCGACAAAAAATATAGACTCTGCTACTGAAGCGGCTAAAATTGACGTATTAGCTTTATTAAAACAAAGTGTTCGTCCTGAATTTTTAAACCGAATAGATGACACTATTATGTTTAGCCCACTCTCTAAAGATAATATTACCGCTATTGTTGAACTTCAGCTTAAAAATGTAACTAAAATGATTGCGCAACAAGGCATTACTTTCGATGCTACTCCCGAAGCCGTTAATCACTTAGCAGAAAAAGGCTATCACCCTGAATATGGCGCGAGACCTGTGAAAAGAGTGATTCAAAAAGAAGTTCTTAACCAGTTAAGTAAGGAAATTTTAGCGGGTAAAGTAACCACTGATAGCATTATTCTTTTAGATGCTTTCGATAAAAAATTAGTTTTTAGAAACCAGAGTGATTTAATTGAAAAAGAACGCTAAATAATAAAATAATGTTAAAACAAAATATTAGTAGACATTACGCGTTTTATTGTTGGTTGGTTAGTTAAATTAGTTGAAAAGCAACATTGAACTTTTATTAAAGTGAGGTGTTGCTTTTTGTTATTAATGTTACTAATCGTTATTTGTACCAAAAATTGAAATTTATTAGGATCGCATTAATTTTAAAGGAATTAAGCAAAAAATTGATGCCATCTAAAGCGGAAAGAGGCAGCGCAAACTAACTCCGCTTGAGAGTTTAATCTTAGCATTTAATCACCAAGCTTCTTCTATTTTAATACGCTTATTATTCTTAAAAGAAGCGACAAATGCATCTTCATAACCATTGTTCAAAAGTTCATTCCTATAATTCTGTGCTTCACTAAGCGTTTTAAAATTTCCATAAGAATATTTGTAATAGCCTTCTTCTATGGTTTCCAAGAGGTTATCTGATTCATTTAATAAAAAAGAAAATAGTCTTTTTTTACTGGCCGCTACTTGTACCGCATAAAAAAGAGCATTAGATACGCTTTCTTGATTAGTATTTACAGCACCATCTAATTTGTTAGACAGGACATCTTGATTATCATTACCTTTAGTGTTTACTGTTGAATTTTTTGTAATCTCTTCCTTTACCATTGCCAAATCGTCTTTTGAAATGTTAGGTTCTGAATCGAAAGCATTTGGATTGTAAAAATAAAAACCAAAACCTGTAATTAGAAATACTAATAATACTGTTGATAGTTGGCGTAAAAATTTACGCTCACTCTCAAGCTTCTTGTTTTTGGCACAAGCTATACGATAATGGGTTTCAAACTCATCACGTTCGGCATTACTTTTGTCTATTGTTTTGTGAAATTCGAGCAGGTGTTTTTCTTCAATATATGGCATAATTTGGGGGTTTTGTCATAAATCAGTTAAACAAGATAATAAAAAATTATTTATTATCATAAGCCTTACTCACATAATCTATTAATAACTAACTCATTAACCCGATTACCTTTACGCTTCATTTTTATAATTTACTGTAAAACATAACAATTACAACTCTAAAACACCTTTACAACGCTTTAGTTGTTTCTTAAAAGTTGATGCGTTGGGTGTCATTTTCCACAAAGGCACGATTTGTTTTAATAATTGTTTTCCTTTTTCAGAATTTACAACTTCTGGAAAAGCAATCTCAAAAACGTCTAGCATAATAGAAACGGCAGTAGAAGCTCCTGGAGAAGCTCCTAAGAGCGCCGTTATGCTCCCATTTTCACTCTTTACTACTTCTGTTCCAAACTGCAAACGTCCGCCTTCATAATCATCTTTTTTAATAATTTGCACCCGCTGCCCAGCAATTAAAACTTCCCAATCTTCACTTTTAGCATTTTTTACAAACTTTCGCAAATCATCCATACGGTCTTCATGAGAACTTGTAACCTGTTCTACGAGATATTTTGTTAAGGGCAAATTATGCCAAAAAGCACCTAACATGGATGAAATATTATCTGTATTAATAGACTTTAACAAATCTATATTGGAGCCTTCTTTTAAAAATTTAGGACTAAACCCTGCAAAAGGTCCAAATAACAATTCGCGTTTGCCATTTATAAAGCGAGTATCTAAATGCGGGGTCGACATGGGCGGGTCTTTAGGCCCTGCTTTACTGTATACTTTAGCAAAATGCTGATTAATAATGGCTTCATTTTTACAAACTAACCACGCACCACTTACAGGAAAACCGCCATACCCTTCTTTTTCTTTAATTTCTACTTTCTGTAACAATAATAAACTTGCGCCTCCTGCACCAATAAATACGTGCTTAGCATCAAGATATTGTTTTTCTTTCGTTTTTCTATTTTTAACTTCGACAGACCACTCTACTTCTTCATCTGGATCGATATCTAAAACTTCATGATGGTAATGAACGGGAGTATCGTAGTTTGCTTCTAAAACAGAAAATAGTTTTTTGGTTAATACTCCAAAATTCATTTCAGCGCCACGCTCAACTCTTGTCGCTGCCATAATTTCGTCGTCAGTCCGTTCTAACATTATTAAAGGAAACCATTCTTTCATTTTATCGAAAGCGGTCGTAAACAGCATATCTTCAAACATAAAATGCTTACTTAAAGCCTCGAAACGCTTCTTTAGAAAGGCGACATTATCGCTACCAGTTACCCAACTGTGATGCGGCACAGTATTAATAAAATCTTTAGGATTGCTAATGAGATTTTCTTCAATTAAATAAGACCAAAACTGTTTTGAAATTTCAAATTGCTGACAAATCTTATAGGCTTTTTCAGCATTTATTGCTCCGTTTTCTGTTACCGGAGTATAGTTTAATTCACATAGTGCAGAGTGCCCTGTCCCAGCATTATTCCAGGCACCAGAACTCTCTAAACCCACTTCGTCTAAACGCTCTAGAATAAGTATTTTTAGATTTGGATTAACTAATTTTACTAACAGTGCTAATGTTGCACTCATTATACCACCACCAACACATATTAAATCGTAATCTGTATTTACATTCATAGTATTTTTTGCCATTTTCTATTTTTAT
>CALDCO010000287.1 GCA_937937185.1 uncultured Flavobacteriaceae bacterium | reverse complement strand
GAGTGAATTTACAAAGCGTAGCGGCGTAAATTTGTATCGAGAAGCATGATGCTTTTCAAACCGTTCTCCATACACTTCTCCTATGGTCGAAGCACTCGAACTGACGATAGATTTTTATTTTTGATAATTACGTTAAAACAGGCGGGGTCACTTCGAGTGAATTTACAAAGCGTAGCGGCGTAAATTTGTATCGAGAAGTGATGATGATGCTTCAAACCGTTCTCGATACACTTCTCTTATGGTCGAAGTACTCGAACTGACGATAGATTTTATTTTTGATAATTCTAAAACAGGTGGGATCACTTCGAGGCTTGTGATAAAATTTTATTTAGCGTAAGAATTTGAAGCAAAATAGTTATAGAATTTCTACTGCAGCCATCCCTAAAAAACAGTCCTCTTTTCTTTTTTTCATTGCCAAAAAAAGAAACAAAAAAGTCTAGGCTTACGAAACTTTGACTAAATTTTATGTTCGACGCCTGAATTTCAGAAACTCGCTGCGCTCAAACAGCCTGAAATTCTACGGCATCTTCACTTCAAATTTTACGTCAAACTTTCGGTAGGCCATTAAAAAATCATCAGTAGTGGTGAATTTACAAAACGTAGCGGCGTAAATTTGTATCGAGAAGTCTCCAATCCCTTAATTAAGACAACTCTTCCTCGATGTTTTCAGTTTCTATGTGTTTCGTTTTTTCAATCTTTTTATTTTTAAAATTCGCGAGTAGTAAAAAACCCATTCCTGTCATTACAGACACATCGGCAATATTAAAAATTCCTGTTTTTAAAGGCCCTCCCAAATCAATGTGAAGAAAATCGGTGACTTCACCATAAAGAATGCGGTCATAAATATTAGCAATACCACCGCCTACAACGCAACAAAAACCAATTAACGAATGGCGATCCATGGTTTTGTCTCTAAACAAATGCACCAAAACAAATACCAATACAACAATAGGCAATATTAGAAGCAAAATGGTTTTAATAATGGGATTAAAATCGCTTCCCATTCCCAGAAAGGCTCCAGCATTTTTTACATAATGTAAAGTAAAGTACTCGCCTAGAATATTGGCTTCACTGCCTCGAACGACATTGTTTTCAACAATAACCTTAGAAATTTGATCTATGGCAATATTAAATACTATAAATAGAATAATAAATACGGTACGTTTGTTTTTCACCTGTTTTTGAAATAATGCATTAATTATAAAATTAAGAACCTTTTTTACGATTTCGTTGTTGGATTAAAAGTTACGCTTCTTGTTGCATAACCGCAGCGGCGGTTTGCACGTCTCTATTAATTTTTTTAACCAATCCCTGTAATACTTTACCAGGACCTACCTCAGTAAATAATGTAGCGCCATCTGCAATCATTTTTTCTACCGATTGTGTCCATTTAACAGGCGCGGTTAATTGCGAGATTAAATTGCTTTTAATTTCTCCTTCATCACTAATAGCGCTAGCCGTTACGTTTTGATATATGGGACAATTGGGTTTACTAAAGCTAGTGTTTTCAATTGCCGCAGCAAGTTCTTCGCGAGCAGGTTCCATTAAAGGCGAATGAAAAGCACCACCAACTGGCAATACTAAAGCCCGCCTTGCTCCAGCGTCTTTTAATGCTTCGCATGCCGTATTTATAGCATTTACCTCACCAGAAATTACGAGTTGTCCCGGGCAATTATAATTTGCAGGGACCACGATTCCAGAAATACTGCTACAAATGTCTTCTACAATGCGATCTTCTAAACCTAAAACGGCAGCCATAGTACTAGGTTGTAACTCACATGCTTTTTGCATGGCTAAAGCACGTTGCGATACTAGTTTTAAACCATCTTCAAAAGTTAAAGTGCCGTTAGCGACTAAGGCAGAAAATTCACCAAGCGAATGACCTGCTACCATATCTGGTTTAAAGTGCTCGCCTAACATTTTAGCCAGTATTACCGAATGTAAAAAAATAGCAGGCTGCGTTACTTTGGTTTCTTTTAAAGCCTCAGGACTGCCTTCGAACATAATATCGGTAAGGTGAAAGTCTAAAATAGCATTGGCATCTTCAAATAAGTGTTGTGCCTCAGGAGACTGCTCGTATAAGTCGAGTCCCATTCCTGTAAATTGGGCGCCTTGACCAGGAAAAATATATGCATTCATTTGTTTGATCGTTTTAAGGGTTCAAAAATAGGAAATAAATATTGAAGCCGTATTTTTTCTTTTCGGAAGTTAGTATTCAAGTTTAGGGTTATGAGTTTGGAATTCGGAGTTCGGAGTTGAAAAGTGTTTCGGTTTCATTCATGTAGGGAAATTCTCGTCATGCTGAATGGTTTTCAGCATCGCATCTCTATCCAAAATTTTGCCTAAAAGAATTTTAGCGGGTTTGCTTTTATAGTTGAACCCGTTTTTAAAATATAATTAAGAGCTGATTATGTATCAATCCCGAATTATTAAAATTCACCTATATCAAAACTCAGCATTTTGAGGCGTTCTTGGGTAAGGGATCACATCGCGAATATTACTCATTCCAGTGGCAAACATGACTAAACGTTCAAAGCCAAGCCCAAAGCCAGAATGTACAGCAGTGCCATACTTTCTAAGGTCTAAATACCACCATAATTCTTCTTCAGGAATATCTAATGCAGCCATTTTTTCTTTTAGTACCTCTAAGCGTTCTTCTCTTTGAGATCCGCCAACAATTTCACCAATGCCAGGAAATAGAATATCCATAGCACGAACCGTTTTGCCATCTTCATTTAAACGCATATAAAAGGCTTTTATATTCGCAGGATAATCAAATAAAATTACAGGACATTTAAAATGCTTTTCCACCAAATAACGCTCGTGCTCACTTTGTAAATCGGCACCCCATTCTTCGATAAGGTAATTAAATTTTTTCTTCTTGTTAGGTTTGCTATTTCGCAGTATGTCTATGGCTTCAGTATAACTTAAACGTTTAAAATTATTTTGGGTAACGAATTTTAATTTTTCAATTAAATTTAGCTCACTTCGCTCAGCTTGCGGCTTTGTTTTTTCTTCGTCTAACAGTCGTTTGTTTAAAAACTCCAGGTCTTCATTATTGTTTTCTAAAACATAAGAAATGACACTTTTCATAAAACTTTCGGCTAAATCCATATTGCCAGCAAGATCCATAAAAGCAACTTCAGGTTCTATCATCCAAAACTCAGAAAGGTGCCTTGACGTGTTCGAGTTTTCTGCTCTAAAAGTGGGGCCAAAAGTATATACTTTTCCTAAAGACATGGCATAGGTTTCAGCTTCTAACTGTCCAGAAACGGTTAAATTAGTGTCTTTTCCAAAGAAATTTTGAGAATGGTCTATCTCTCCCGCTTCATTTAAAGGTGGCTTTTTTTGATCTAATGTGCTCACACGAAACATTTCACCCGCGCCTTCTGCATCACTTCCAGTAATAATAGGCGTGTGCATATAATAAAACCCGTTCTCATTAAAATACTTATGAATGGCAAATGATAAGGAAGAACGCAAACGCATCACTGCACTAAAAGTATTTGTACGTGTGCGTAAATGCGCATTTTCTCTTAAAAATTCGAAAGAGTGTTTTTTAGGCTGAATGGGATACGTGTCTGGATCACTATCGCCCAAAATAACAATGGTGTTAACGGCTACTTCTACATTTTGTCCTTTTCCTTGGCTTTCTACCAACTCCCCTTTTATGTGAACAGCTGCGCCTGTAGTAATGCGTTTTAAAATCGTTTCATCGGTATTTTCAAAATCCACCACGCATTGAATATTATTTATCGTAGAACCATCATTTAAGGCTATAAAACGATTGGCTCTAAATGTTCTTACCCAACCTTTAATTTCTACGTTTTGTGGTTTGGTTTCTTTTAATAATTGTGAAACGGTATTTAATGTCATTTTAATTAAATTTAAAGCACAAATATAAATTTTTGTATTCTTTTATTCTTTACTATTTGCTGTATAATTTTCTTCAGGAATAATATTTATAGCTGGTTTTTTTAATGTTGATTTGTTAGCAATACTTCTCTCTAATGAGAGTAATAATGAAGGCAATAAAAGCAGGTTTGATAACATTGCAAATAATAGCGTTATCGATACTAAGGCGCCAAGCGCTACTGTACCGCCAAAATTAGAGATCATAAATACCGAGAAACCAAAAAATAAAACAATAGAAGTATAAAACATACTCACCCCTGTTTCTCTAAGTGCCGCATACACCGATTTTTTAATGCGCCAACGGTTGGCTTGCAATTCTTGTCGGTATTTTGCCAAAAAATGAATGGTATCGTCTACCGAGATTCCAAAAGCAATACTAAATACTAATATCGTTGAAGGTTTTATAGGAACACCAATATACCCCATTAAACCCGCTGTAACCACTAAGGGTAATAGATTTGGAATAAGCGAAACAATAATCATTTTAAACGATCTAAACATGTAGGCCATAAATAATGAGATAAGTAC
>CALDCO010000286.1 GCA_937937185.1 uncultured Flavobacteriaceae bacterium | reverse complement strand
AATTGTTTTTCCAAAAGAGTTTTATCGGTATCAAAAAGCATTTCAGAAGTCACAATACAAGCTTTTAAACTCGGGCAAATCGTTTTAAGAACCATGTTTTCACGTTCTAAAAACTTTGCGAATTGAACAATAGCACTGGTGTAACCGTTTATATATTCAAAAGGAACCGATTTAAACTTTTTTAAGCTTTTGGCGAATTCAGCATCACTTAAATCAAATACTGAAAACCGAAAACGCTTACTTAATACATCTTTAAAACGTTCTTTATAATAGCCTTTTTTATTTAGAGGAATACCATAAAAACGAGCTTGCATAGAGCGATTAAAATCAATATCAAACCATCCATAACGGTCTATAAATCCACACCAGGTTAGTGCGTGACAGAATTTATCTTTAGCAAAAATGAAGGGATCTCCAGAAGAACCTGAAGTTTTATTGATATAAACCTCTTTTTTGTTAAACCCTTTAGATAGTCTTTTAGAGAGTGGTTGTTGTAAATCGCGTTTAGTAAGTATTGGAATATTATTCCAGTTTGAGGTGTCGTTATTATTTACAAACGATTTATAAAAAGCGTTGTGTTTTAAATGGTAGTTAACGATCGCCGTTTTTCTTTCATTTAAATAGTTTTCATAATCAGTGCTATTCTTATTAGTGATTTTAGAAAATACGTTCTTTGCTTCCCCAAGAGGAAAACCATTTATACGTAAAGAGAGATCAAATAATTTCAAATAAAAAAGTGACTTATGTTTTTGTAAAATAATTGTTTTTTAACATTAAAAGCAATTATTTTTGCGCAAACAATAACAACGATGAACATATTAATTCTCGGATCTGGTGGAAGAGAGCATACATTTGCTTGGAAAATAGCACAAAGCTCAAAATGCAAAAAATTATTTGTAGCGCCTGGAAACTCCGGAACCGCTAAAATAGCCAAAAACATACCGATTTCTGTTACTAATTTTGAAGCCATTAAAACAGTAGTGATTGAAAATGACATTGATATGGTTGTGGTAGGCCCGGAAGATCCGCTAGTAAAAGGCATTCATGATTTCTTTTTAAATGATGAGACGATAAAAAATGTTGCAGTTATTGGTCCCCAAAAAGCGGCAGCCCAATTAGAAGGCAGTAAAGAATTTGCCAAAGAGTTTATGTACAGGCATAACATCCCAACGGCTGCCTATAAGAGTTTTAATGCTACTACTATTGAAGCGGGCTATGCTTTTTTAGAGACATTAAAGCCGCCTTATGTTTTAAAAGCAGATGGTTTGGCTGCGGGAAAAGGGGTAGTTATTCTTAACCATATAGAAGAAGCTAAAGCAGAACTTAAAAAGATGTTAGTAGATTCTAAGTTTGGAGCAGCGAGCTCTAAAGTCGTTATTGAAGAGTTTTTAGAGGGGATCGAATTAAGTTGTTTCGTACTTACAGATGGAAAACATTATAAAATACTTCCAACTGCAAAAGATTATAAACGAATAGGAGAAGGCGATACAGGATTAAACACAGGCGGGATGGGTGCTATTTCGCCAGTGCCTTTTGCAAACGAAACGTTTTTAAATAAAATAGAAGAGCGTATTGTAAAACCAACAATTAAGGGACTTCAAAAAGACAATTTACCTTACAAAGGATTTGTATTTATTGGGATCATTAAAGTGGGTGATGACCCTAAAATTATCGAGTATAACGTGCGTATGGGAGATCCTGAAACAGAAGTGGTTTTACCGCGTTTAAAAAATGATTTGGTCGACTTATTTAAAGCCATTGCCAATCAATCTTTAAATACTTTGGAGATAGAAATCGATGAGCGTGCTGCAACTACAGTAATGTTAGTCTCTGGTGGTTATCCAGAGGCCTACGAGAAAGGGAAAATAATAACAGGAACTGAAAAGATAAAAGAGTCTATAGTTTTTCACGCTGGGGCACAAATAAAGGGAGATACTATAGTGACTTCTGGTGGTCGTGTAATGGCGGTTACTAGTTATGGCACAACTTATAAAGAGGCCTTAAAAAAATCTTATCAAAATATAGAAAAACTACATTTTGATAAGATTAATTATCGAAAAGACATTGGTTTCGATTTATAGAAGTCGTTTAAATCACTTCATAAATAAGAATGCGAAGAGATGCTTTTATCTTCTTCATTATTTGCGTTAAATTTCTTTAATTGGCCCATCCAATAAGTAAAAGCGACCAGACCTATTATCATAAATAACCAAGAGCCAAAATTAGCAGCCCACCAGTTATCTAACTCTAAAGCTCGTAAAGCATCGTAGGGCGCAAACAAAACATTTACAAATAAGTCTTGTATCGCATAAAAAAAATCTTTCATCTGTTTATTGTTTTTTTGTTGTCAGATAAAATTAACCAATATCCCCTTATTTACTTGGGAAATCGCAATGGCTCATTTCATAAGTATTAGTATATTTACAGGACAAAAATACAAAAACGGTTAATGATAACAAGTGTTTTTAGTAAATCTAAACCAATTAACTTTTTAATTGTGTTTTTTGTTGCGCTCACGGCATTTATTATTGCTATTTATAGGCGCGATATAAATGATATTAGTATCCTTGCTATTTCTAAGTTAGTAATGCTATTTTCATGTGTTTATTTTTCCATTTTAATTCTCAATTTTATTGTCGATAAGAACAATTTATCATTAAAAAACAATTATGAGATCTTGTTATTTAGTTTATTTCTTTTATTAATTCCCCAAACAACAGCAAATGCTTTCATTGTACTTTCTAATTGTTTTATTTTACTAGCATTGCGTAAAATATTGAGTATGCATTCAAAAAAGAAAATAAAGAAAAAACTATTTGATGCGGCTTTGTTGGTGGGAGTTGCGTCGTTATTTCACTTTTGGAGTCTTTTATTTTTTGTGTTAATATTTGTAGCTGTTTTATATTATGCTGAAGCAGATATTAAGAATTGGGTGATTCCTTTTTTAGGGGTCATTACGGTATATGTTTTAACAACAGCAACTTTACTTATAATTAATGAAGATTTTTTCAATATCGATGCTATTTTGCCTAGTATAAGTTTAGATTTAACTCAATACAATGCAATAAGCTATATCGTTAGCATTACCATGTTAGTTTCCTTCGGGTTATGGTCTTCATTATTTTACTTAAAGGACATAAGGAGAAAGAAAAGCAGCTATAGGCCTAGCTATAAAATCGTTTTTGCAGCTTCAATGATTGCCACTTCAATAGTTATTATTTCTCCAGAAAAAAATGGGAGTGAGTTTTTATTTCTTTTTGCGCCTTTAGCCATTATAATTACTAATTATATTGAAACCATAGACGATAAATGGTTTAAAGAACTATTTCTCTTTTGCATGGTTATGATACCAATGGTGTTATTAGCTTTGTAATTTTTGTCCAAAAGCAAGATCGCCAGCATCACCTAAACCAGGAATAATATAGCCTTTGCTATTTAAAACGGGATCTATAGCAGCAATCCAAAGGTGTGTGTTTTCAGGTACTTTTTTAGAGACATCATCTATTCCCTCTTTTGCACCAATAACAGCAACAAGATGTATTTCTTTGGGAATTCCAAAAGGTTTTAAAGCTTCTAATGTTGCTAAGATTGATTGACCAGTAGCCAACATGGGATCAGCTAAAATGAGCGTTTTATTTTCAAGCTTTGGGCAGGCTAAATAATCGACACTAATTTCAAAACTTTCAGAATCTTTTTTATGTTTCCTGTATGCCGAAACAAATGCGTTTTCTGCGCTGTCAAAATAATTTAATAACCCATTATGAAGAGGCAGACCAGCTCGTAAAATAGAACAAAGTACAATGTTATTTAACATTAGATTTATTGTCGTTGTCGCCAATGGTGTTTCTAATGTTTGCGCTTTATATGTTAAAGACTTACTCATTTCATAAGCCAAAATTTCTCCAATACGTTCTATATTTCGTCGAAATCGCATGTATTCTTTTTGAATGTCTTTACTGCGAATTTCGGCTAGAAAAGCATTTAAAATAGAATTATTAATAGAAAGGTTATGAATATGCATTAAGTAGTCGTATAAAGAAGCGAATCGTTAGGTAAAGGTAATGGAAATACTCAAGACAAGTTCAAGATTTTAAGAGTATATTTGCCTTAAAATTCACAATATATTATGTTTACCAATACCGCAAATAGTATTTTTCAAGAGGTTATTAATACCTATCATGAAATGAATACCGTAGACCAGCCTTTTATTAATAGTTATGATGAGAAAGAACAGCTTTTACATCATTTATTATACAGAAAATGCTGGATAGATACCGTACAGTGGCATTATGAAGATATTATTCGCGATCCGGAAATAGACCCAGTTGCTGCCTTAAAATTAAAACGTCAAATAGATTCCTCTAACCAAGATCGTACCGATATGGTAGAGTATATTGATGGCTATTTTTTAAATAAATACGCCAATATCACTGTTAAATCTGATGCTAAAATTAATTCTGAAAGCCCAGCTTGGGCGATAGATCGGCTCTCTATTTTAGCTCTTAAAATTTACCATATGAATGAAGAGGTAGAGCGAAAAGATGCCTCCCCAGAGCATATTATTAACTGTAAGAAGAAGCTTAACGTTTTATTAGAACAGCGTGAAGATTTAAGCACGGCTATTGATGATTTACTTCTTGATATTGAAAACGGAAACAAATACATGAAGGTTTACAAGCAAATGAAAATGTATAATGACGACGAGCTTAACCCTGTATTAAGAGCACAAAAATAAAATTGTTCAGGTTTATTTCTTTGCTTTTTTAAGCTTTTTAATTTAAAATGCCTAAACCAATGAAACACATTTTAGTTATTCGGCTTTCGGCTATGGGAGACGTTGCTATGGTTGTTCCCGTTATTAAGGCTTTAATTGAACAGCACCCCGAATTAAAAATAACGATACTAACGCGACCATTTTTTGCTCCCTTTTTTAGAGACTTACCCAGTGTGTCTGTTTATCCAGTAGATGTAGAAGGAAGGCATAAGGGCGTTTTAGGCTTATATAAATTATCAAAAGAATTAAAAAAGTTAGAGATCGATGCGGTTGCCGATTTGCACAATGTGCTTAGAACTAAAATTCTAAAACGTTTTTATTCCATCCCATTTCAGCAGCTTAATAAAGGAAGAAAAGAAAAGAAAAAATTAATTAAAGGAAAATTAGTTCAACAATTAAAAAGCACGCACCAACGCTATGCCGACGTGTTTTCAGAACTGGGTTTTGCAGTCAATTTATCTAACCCAACCTTTCCTGAGCCTAAACCACTTTCAAAAAAAATTAAAACCCTTTTAGAGGAAGAAACAAAACCAATTATTGGTATTGCACCGTTCGCACAATATGAAGCGAAGCAATATCCTTTAAGTGCAATGGAAGAAGTCATTAAAGAGTTATCCAACCATTATAAAATAGTGCTTTTTGGAGGTGGAGCTGAAGAAATAAACAAGCTTAATGCACTAGACTCTAAGTATAAAGAGGTGATTAACATCGCGGGGAAATTAACTCTAAATGATGAATTAGATTTAATATCAAATTTAAAGTTAATGCTGTCTATGGACTCTGGAAACGCCCATATTGCCGCTTTTTTAGGCATAAAAGTGATTACCCTTTGGGGAGTAACTCATCCGTTTTCAGGCTTTTCCCCTTTTAATCAGCCTCAAGCATATGCTTTATTAGCCGATAAAGAAAAGTACCCAAAAATTCCAACCTCTATTTATGGGAATAAATTTCCTGATAATTATATAAAGGCTTCTAGCAGTATTACTGTAAATAAAATTATTGAAAAGGTAAAACAGGTCTTAAAAGAAAGAAGCCCTACATAAAGTAGAGCTCCTTGGTTATAACATTTTGTAATTTTATCCCTTAAACTAACCATCTGTTATAAACTTAAATCTAAACTAAGTTCTTTATCTTTTTTTAAAGAAAATGAATGCTACGTTTAATTTAATTTCGACAAAATGCAAATATATCAGATTAAAATCATTTTTTTATTTAAAAAGTAAGATTAATACTACTTTTTTTAAATAGTTTAACCAAAAGTCATAAAAATGAAATAATATTAAAACAGTTCAAAATCCAGATTTATTTTAACGTGATTTCTATGTAATAAAATTTACGTCAGTCAGTGATTTTCGATAGAAAATGGTATCGAAGACCAATAAATTTTCAATCAAAGCCTAATTTCGATACCATTTTTCTTCGTTTCACTTTTAAAAATCACTCAATTTGACGGCTTTTTCATTCTAAACCTTAGATTGAACTCACGTTATTTTAGAATCATACAAGTGTATAATAATGATTTAACTATGGCGATTAAAAATATAAGTGGGTGTCACTAAACATCATCATAATCTACTTTTATAGAGGCTGAG
>CALDCO010000285.1 GCA_937937185.1 uncultured Flavobacteriaceae bacterium | reverse complement strand
ACAATCTCCCTTTACCTGGCGTTAATGTAGTCGTTAGTGGAACGAATACTGGAGCACAAACAGATTTCGATGGAAATTATTCCATTGCTGCTAATGCTGGTGCTACAATTACCTATTCATTTGTAGGTTACAAAACAACTGTAAAAACAGTTGGCCAGTCTAACAATATTAGTTTTGCAATGGAAGTTGATGTTGAGTCGATTGAGGAGGTGGTCGTTGTGGCTTATGGAGGTGCAACTGAAAACTCAAAAATTGCGTCATCTATTGCTACAGTTTCTGGTGAAACACTTGAACAAATTCCAATAAGTTCACTTGACCAACTTTTACAAGGTGCAGCAGCCGGTGTAAATGTTAATGTAGGTTCTGGACAACCTGGACAGAGTGGTACAATTATAATTAGAGGTCGTAATTCCATTAATGGAGATATCGAGCCTTTGTATGTCATCGATGGTGTACCAGTAGATGGCGATAACTTTAGAAGTTTAAACCCTAATGATATAAAAACATTTTCTGTACTTAAAGATGCTTCTGCAACTGCTATTTACGGAAATAGAGGAGCTGGTGGTGTTATTTTGATAACAACGAAGCAAGGAAAAAGAAATACTGGAACAACAGTAGAATATCGTTCTTTATATGGTTTGGCAGACAAACCCCAAACAAGATTTCAAGTAATGAACGCTTCTCAATTTCTTAATTTCCAAAAAAATCTTCTACCAGGGAATCAGTTTGGCGACACTCTAAGTGACGCGGAAATTGCTGCATTATCTAATCAATCAAATACTAGATGGGAAGATATTTTTTTCAATCAAGGTACGACCTTGTCTCATCAATTAGCGTTCACTTCTGGAGGTGAAAAATCGACATCGTACTCCTCCGTTCAATATTTTGAACAAGAAGGAATAACTCTGGGTAGTAGTTTACAGCGCTTTTCTTTTAGAAACAATCAAACAGGAAATAGCTCAAACGATAAATTTAGGTATGCCACCAATATTACTTTGAATTACTCTTCGAGTAGTTTTATTGTCGATGCCGCAAGGGGAAATAATACAGGTGGTCAATTAGACAATCCATTTTTAGTACCTTACATTGGATTACCGTACCTCTCACCCCTTAATCCAGACGGTACTACCAATATTTTTGGTACTGTGTTAAGTGGTGCTTACGACGGTAATGGTAATTTAAATCCTAATGGTGCTAATGGATTTTTAAATACGCCATTTATTGCATTAAATACTGCGCGATTAAACACCGATCAAGAAAATGAGATCAAAGGAATAGGTAGTATAAAATTGGACTATGATATTACGAATTACCTAACTGCTGGGACATTTTTTGGACTAGACTACACGTACATAGAATCTTTAAACATTACTGCCCCTGAAAGTATCAGAGGCCTTATAACACCAACCCCTGCCTCAGAACTCAAAGGATCTCAAAGCGAATCTTTTTTCCGGGATGCTCGGTTCATTACTAATGCTTACTTGCGTTTCAATAAAGATGTTACTGAAAAATTAAATGTAAATGCTGCCGTTTTTGGGGAATATAATTACACAAATACTCAGAATGCTGGCTTTACTGGTTTTGGTTTAAATTCTGCTCTTCCTACATCTGGGAGTGGTATTGCACCTGGCAATACTATAGAATATCCAAGTGATTCGGATGGAGATGGTGTAAACGATCCTGAAGATGCCGTTTATAACTACATCCCCACTATCTTCTCTGGGGAATCCGAAATCGCACTCGCCTCAGTTTTTGGAACCTTGGATTTAGATTTTGATAACAGATTCGGACTATCAGCTGTCGTGCGAAGAGATGCAACTTCTCGTTTTCCTAGAAACCCAGCTGGAACTTTCTGGTCCATAGCTGGGCGTTGGAATTTAGATAATGAGAGTTTTTTGGAAAATTCAGACTTTCTCTCTACTCTTAAGTTAAGACTCAGTTATGGTGTTGTAGGAAACCAAAATGTGGGTAGTAGATTCCAAGGGATACAAACATTAAACGTTGGTCCTGGATACCAACTAGGAACTGGTTATTCGGTACAGACTTTAAGAGATGAAGACATTCAATGGGAATCCACCTTCCAATTCAATACAGGTCTAAGTTTCGGGTTCTGGAATAACCGATTATCTGGAGAGCTTGATTTCTACAGAAATGTGACTGAAGACCTTTTTGCAAATAGAGCGCTTTCTTTTGCAGGTACAGGTTTTTCTACGACTCAGTCTAATGTTGCTGATATGTCTAACACAGGTGTTGATTTACAAATAGGCTATGACATTCTGCGTAAAGCAAAAGACACCAATTGGGGTATAAGAGTTCATGCCAATGGTAATTATAATAAAAACGAAGTACTATCGCTACCTGGTGAATTTACTGGTAATACTCTAAGAATCCAAGAAGGACGTCCTATTTTTACTTGGTTCCTTCCTAGATGGGCAGGTGTAGATCCTTCTAATGGACAACCCCTTTACTTAGATGCAGAAGGAAATGTGACCAATGTTTTTGATACAGATAATGCCATTTATTTAGATAAAAATTTCGATCCCACATACACTGGAGGATTTGGGGCAGACATTACCTATAAAAACTTAACGTTAAACAGTTTATTTTCTTTCGCAGCAGACCGATGGAGGCAAAACGCTTCTTTAGCCATTATTGAAGATGCAGGTTTAGCTGGCTTTGCCAATCAATCGGTTTCATTATTAAACGCATGGACCACACCGGGTCAGGTTACAGATATTCCCGCCCTTAGTAATGGTGGATTAAGAGCTGTCGATGGAGATAGATATTTAGAAGATGCTTCCTATTTACGCTTGAGAAATGTTACTTTAGCTTACAATATGAATAAAGAAGTTTTAAAACGAACGAATACCTTTTCTGGAGTAAGAATGTATCTTCAAGGCACTAACCTTTTAACTTGGACAGAATGGAGAGGATTCGATCCCGAAGGTAATCAAGCAACAGGGTTCTTCGACTTTCCAACTCCAAGAACAGTCACTTTAGGTTTTGATGTAACTTTTTAAACAAAAAAAAAATGAAAAAAATAATATATACCATAATAATTACAACAACTTTTTTATTTAGTTGTTCAGATCAACTAGACCGAATTCCTATAGATGATTTGGCTGAAGACCAGGCATTCCAAACGGTCTCTGATCTCGAAAATGGTTTGCGAGGATTTATTGGGAATCTTAACTTAAGTAATACCATAGGCTTTAACTCCATTTTTACTGATAATTGTAGATTAGGTGTGGACAATGGAGGCCAGCAACTAAATACTATCAACCAGATTTTAGATGCTCAAACTGGAGCACCTGCGGTATGGGCTAACCGATATAAAGTAATTAATGATATTAACAGACTCCTCGCAGCTTCAACAAACATCACTCCAAGTCTTGCTGAAGTTAATACCTATAATAATATTCTAGCCCAAAGTCATGCTTTTAGAGCTTATGCTCATCATGAATTGTTATTATACTATGGCCTTGATGTTATGAATCCTTCTGCTCCTGGGGTGCCATACCAAGAAAGTGTTAGTGATACAGATACACCGTCTAGATTAACAACCGCTGAAGTAGCAATGAAAATAGAAGCCGATCTAGCTTTAGCTTCCAGTTTATTACCCAGTTCACAAAATGATATTAACTTTGTCACTCAAGATTTTATTACTTTCTTGAGAGCTAGAATGGCTTTATACACTGGAGATTATGCAAATGCAATAACACTCTGTACAAATTTAATAAACGACTATCCATTAGCAAACACTACACAATATTCCAATATGTTCAATGGAGACAGTGATACAACGGAAGTTATTTTTAAATATGATAACGTTCAAGGTTTTAATTTTAACATTGCTGGCACATGGATCTTTACAGGAACGGGTGGTAATTTTGTTGAAATGTCTGCAGGTTTAAGAAATCTACTGTCACCAAATGATGTTAGAAGTTCTGTGCTTTTGGATCCTTCAAGCTCGGCAGCTGTGAATATAATTGGGAAATATCCTCCTGGTGCTTCCTCTCTATACATTAATGATTTCAAAGCTATGCGTATCTCCGAGATCTATTTAATTAGAGCTGAGGCTTACGCCAGAAGTGCTACTCCTCAATTTAATCTAGCTGCTGCTGATGTAAATGCTATAAGAGTGGCTCGATTTACTTCACCACCCCCTACGGCGGCATTTAACAACGAGATAGAAGCGATAACTGGAATTAAAGCGGAACGAAGATTAGAGTTAGCTTACGAAGGACACAGGTATATTGATGCGAAAAGGTACAAAAACATTCTTAACATAGGAATAGAAAGAGATCCTTCGGACTGCCCTGGAGGCATTCCTTGTACGGTGCCAGTAGGTTCTAATAAATTCATACTCCCTGTTCCTCAGGCGGAAATAAATGCAAATACTAATATAACCCAAGCTCCTGGGTACTAAAACAAAATGATATGAAAAAAATAATATTATATTTATTTATTATTAGTGGTTTAATACTCACGTCCTGTGAAGAAACGGAATCTCCTGTATATGATGATACCACCACTGATTCAACTCAAATTTTAACTTATTTCGATCAAACAACTGCAACTCTGGAAGTAATTATTGATGACATTGGTTCGGTATCCGTCCCAATAGGATCTAGTAAAAGAGAGACTAATAACAGAACTGTCAATATATCGATTGTTGCAAGCGCTTCGACTGCAGATCCAAATACGTATTCGTTTCCCAGTTCAATTGTAATTCCAGCCAATGAATATTTTACCTCATTAACCATAGAGGGCATAGATAATGGTTTAGAAACCACTCCTGAAACTTTGACTTTAAAATTAGATTCTGTTGATGGTGGAGTAGTGAGTACAGAACTTCTTGAAGTGAGCATACTTCAAATATGCCCATTACCAGAAAATACGTATACTGGAGACTATGCCTTGGAGCAAATTACGCCAAATAACCCTGCTGATGCTTTTCCTGGTATGGCACCTGTTCAGGTTTTTGAAAATCAAATTATTACTTTAACTGGTGAAGGTACAACGCGACAGTTTGATGCTGTTTTCTTGGAAGGACTTAACATAGGGCAACCTCCAACAACGGTATCCTTCGGTCTTGTTTGTAACGATGTTATTGTCGATTCTGGTATAGGAACTGGGCTGATATGTGCACAAGGTGACCCCCTAATTACGTTGGGACCTGGATTAGTACCATCCGTTTACGATCCAGCTAATGATAGCGTTTTTGAACTAACTTTAACAGAGTACGAACAAGGTGGAGCAGGTTGTGGTACAGGCCCTTTTCAAGTGACTTTTAGATTAACTAAACAATAATAGCTATGAAATACATATACAGAATATTAATTGTTGTCTTTTGTACAACTTTAAACAACTGCTCCGACGATAATGATGGGCGGTTTAACTCAGAACCAGAAAAAGGATGGGTTGACTTTAGGACCTCAAGTACAGCCGTCTCAACAAATACAATATCTATTCCTTTAGATGTTAATGTACCTGTGTTTCCTGAAGGTTTAAATATTAGTTATACTATTCAAAACGTAAGTGGTTCAGACTTTAGCGATTTAATTGGCAGACCTTCTGGTACTGTATTTGCTGATCCTAGTGATGAAACGAGAAATACGAGATTAGTGATCCCATTAATCGTAGATATAGAAAATGATGGAAATAGTTCTCCATCTGTTTTTGATATTACGTTAACTGCGGTTGATAAACAAGGGGTTCGGGTAGGAATAGATGCCAATAGCATTTTAACTCATCGTGTAACTATTGATTGCGTTAACTCTGATACTATCCCTTCCGATTTTTTCGTTGGAGGTTATTCTATAGCAGATGTTGATGCTAATGTTGGTCCTGGAAATGGTTCGGCAAATTTTGCAGGTGAAACTGGTAACAAAGTGGAATTAACTGTTAACCCTTCTAATCCAAATGAGAGAATATTTAATGCAACCATTCTCCCGGGCATTAGACAAGGAACTATACCCGTGACTATTACATTTACAACAAATGATGCAGTGACATTAGGAACAGTTAACACCGGTTTATCCTGTGATGGTGCTAATGAATACGTTTACGCTGCGGAATCTGTTGCTAATAGTGCCACATGGAATATCTGTGATGATGAGTCTATAATCATTACTTATGTTGAAGATCCTAATGGTTCTTGTGGGGGGCCTTTCATGTCCTCTTTTAGTTTAACAAAAAACTAACAAATAATATAACCTTATACAAGAATAAGAGCCTGATTTCGTCAGGCTCTTTTTTTTATCTTTACATTATGGAAAAACCCATGAAAATTTATGGTTTAAGAACTGTTATAGAAGCCATAAATGCAAATGAAACGATAGACAAAGTGTTCTTGCAAAAAGGACTCAAAGGTGAGCTTTTTAATGAATTAGAACGTGCGATAAGAACATCTGGAATAAATGTATCTTACGTCCCTGTAGAAAAACTAAACAAACTCACTCATAACAATCACCAGGGTGCTGTCGCTCAAATTTCGCCCATAAAATTTCATGATTTTGAAACCTTAGTCAACCAGTGTATCGCATTAAAAAAAGCGCCTTTATTTTTACTACTCGATCAACTTAGTGATGTGCGTAACTTTGGAGCAATTATTAGAACGGCCGAG
>CALDCO010000284.1 GCA_937937185.1 uncultured Flavobacteriaceae bacterium | reverse complement strand
TAAGGCTTCCCCATAAAAAGGTCTTGCCACTCGGTTTACTATAAATCCTGGCGTGTCTTTGGCTACTGCTACTGTTTTTTTCCAGCTCGCTATGGTATCTATAGATTTCTCTAACACCTCGTATGAAGTTTGAATCGCAGGAATAACCTCAACCAATTTCATTAAAGGTGCCGGATTAAAAAAGTGAATACCAACGCAACGTTCTGGCTTTTTAAGAGCAGCCGCTATAGAAGCGATAGACAAACTTGAGGTATTTGAAGCAATAATACAATCGTCTGCAACGTAGCTCTCTAATTCTGAAAACACCTTCTTTTTAATATCGATATTTTCTATAATGGCTTCTATTGTAAGGTTAGAATTAGCTAGATCTTTTAAACTATTTACATAAGAAATATTGCCTTGAATTCTTGCTTTCTCTAAAGCATCAATACGTCCTTTTTCGATAAGGCGGCTTAATATTTTTTCTAGGGTCGTCTTTGCGTTATCTAATGCCTTTTGGTTTAAATCAAATAATTTAACCTTACAGTCTGCTGTTGCTGCTACTTGAGCGATACCAGAACCCATTGTACCTGCGCCTATTATTCCAACATTATTGATTGGAGATTGTGGATTTTTGATTTCTGATTTTTGATTTTTACTCATACTTATTTTTAGACAACTAATTCTATACTTTTAATTTTGATTGGAGATTGTGGATTTTTGATTTCTGATTTTTACTCATACTTATTTTTCGACAACTAATTCTATACTTTTACTTTATAGGAAGCCGTTTTAATACTCGCCACAAAAATAGAAATAAGTTCGTCGTTTTCTTTTAATAATTTTTCTAATGA
The DNA here is from genome assembly GCA_937937185.1 of uncultured Flavobacteriaceae bacterium. Lineage (GTDB taxonomy): Bacteria > Bacteroidota > Bacteroidia > Flavobacteriales > Flavobacteriaceae > JAHDGB01. The sequence goes on along the minus strand of CALDCO010000284.1, from coordinate 7,026 downwards.
ATCTTGATCTGAAATCAGACTTGCTCCCTTTAAGATTTTTAGATTAATGTAAGATTCTCTTAATTCTTTTAAACTGATTTTCATTTTATGTAAAAAATCTCGAGTAGATTCGCCACCTCTTGCTTCTCCATAGTTTAAAGCTGAAGAAGTAGCAGATCGTATTAACTGTTTTGCTAAATGCTCTGAAGCAAAAGATTGACCTGTATTTTTACACAACATAATAATGGCAATTGAAAATTGAATTAATCGTTCTTCTAACTGGTTTGGTTTCATTATTATTTATTTCAATTCAAAAATCAACAATCGTTAATCTACAATCGTTAATAATTTTAATTCCCTACAAACTCAGGTTTTCTTTTTTCTATAAATGCAGCTACGCCTTCCCTATAATCATTACTTTGTGCTGCTTCTATTTGTAATTTCGATTCTAAAGCCAACTGTGCTTGCAAATCATTAGTCATAGAGTTATTAAACAACTCTTTAATCATGCCTAGCGCTTTTGTAGGCATATTGGCTAGTTTTAGGGCTAATTTATTTACTGTTTCTTCAAATTCATCTAAAGACACATATTTATAAATCATTCCCAATCGCTCTGCTTCTTCAGCTGAAATTTTATCCCCTAACATTGCTAATGCTAATGCTTTTTGAAACCCTATTAATCGTGGTAAAAAAAACGTTCCTGCACTATCTGGCACTAATCCTATTAAACTAAACGCTTGAATAAAACTCACTTTTTCATGAGCCACAACAATATCACAAGCTAAAGCGATATTTGCTCCTGCTCCTGCAGCCACACCATTTACAGCTGCAATAATTGGCTTTTTAATCGCACGAATTCTTGTAATTATAGGGTTATAATGCTCTTCTAATATCTTTTTAAATCCAGGATTTAAGTCAGGATCGGTGACTTCTTTTAAATCTTGACCTGCACAAAATGCTTTACCATTTCCAGTTAAAACAATGGCTCTAACAGCAGTGTTCGTTTCACAATCATCTAAAGTTTTTTGTAATAACAATGCCATTTCGCGATTAAAACTATTAAAAACATCAGGTCTGTTTAATGTTATAGTCGCTACTTTATGTTCTATTTTAAGCTGAATACTTTTATTCATATTTTTTTTATTGTAAGACCTCTCGACTCCGCTCGAGGTGACATTCGTTTTCAATTCATAAGATTTCCGCTCCCAAAGCTTAGGGATAAGGAAATGACAGTGTCATTTTAAGCATTTAAAATAATCGAATGGCTCTAAACAGTCGTCGCATTGAAACTGTGCTTTACAGGCTGTAGAACCAAACTGGCTTATCATTCGGGTGTTTTGAGAGCCGCAATTGGTACATTTTACAAGTCGTTTCCCATTTAACAACACGTCTTTATCGGCTTCTGCATTTAAAGGAGCAGCAATACCATAATCTTCTAGTGCCTTACGACCTTTAGGCGTAATCCAATCGGTGGTCCAAGCTGGTGTTAAAATTAATTCAATTTTCGAATTAAAACCAGCTTCTTTTAATGCTTTTTTAATGTCGTCGCCAATAACATCCATAGCTGGGCAACCGCTATAGGTTGGTGTAATTTCAACTTCTACAACGTCGCTTAGTAACACCGCAGAGCGAACAACCCCCATATCCATAATCGACAATACTGGAATTTCAGGATCTGAAACCTGTTCTAAAATTGGAATCAACTGTTTGTCTATGTTTTGCTCTGCATTTACCATATATTATTGGAGATTGTTGATTATCGATTTTTGATTGCAGAATCTCTTACTCATAAATCTAAATTCTGTAATCGTTAATCATTCTACCATTCCATATTAGGGTAAGTACGCTGCATGTATTGCAAATCACTTAACAAATATCCTAAATGCTCTGTATGAATGCCTTCTTTTCCTCCTTTTTGAAACCATTTAGATTCTGGCACTTCTAAAGTAGCTTCTTCTAGTACTTTTTTAACCGTATTATAATAGTGATCTTTCAATTTAGTTACATCGACAGCTATATTTTCTTTCACCATTACTATATCTGCTTCCGTTTGATGAAATAATTCATCGGTATAGGTCCAAAGTACATTTATCGCTTCTTGGACTTTTTCATGACTTACTTGAGTACCATCGCCTAAACGTCTCATCCAATCGGAAGAAAAACGTCTGTGATAACTCACCTCTTTTATTGATTTTTTTGCTATGGCCGAAAGTGTGATATCATGACTCTTTTCTAGTGCTTCTAAAAACAAGAAATGATAGGTATCAAATAAAAACTGACGTGCAATAGTGAACGCAAAATTGGTATCAGGCTGTTCTACTAATAACACATTTAAATACTCGCGCTCTTTTCTTAAAAAGGCAATATCGTCTTCTGTGGTGTTATCTCCTTTTATTTTCGCCGCATATTGGTAATAGCTTCGCACTTGCCCAAATAAATCTAAAGAAATATTCGTGCAGGCTATATCTGTTTCTAAACTTGGTCCGTGACCTGTTAAGGCTCCCATTCTTTGCCCAAGAATTAAACTATTATCTGCAATGCTAAGGATGTATTTGTATAAGTTTGTGTTCATGGATGAATTTGAATTTGAAATCGAATTTGAAACCCTATCGAATTTGAAATCGAAATCTTTTAATTAATGTTTTTTATTCTAGTAACCATTATTCTTATTAATTGATCATTTTCATCTTTCAATTTTGAAAGATTCTCTTCTGAAAATAATTTAGCCTTAGATTGGATGTTTAAATTCCTCTGACTCTCTCTTAATTCTTTTAAAGAAATTCTCAATTTATTTATTTTGTCTTTATCTGTTCCCGCCCCTAAAGCCTCTCCATAATTTAAAGCTGAAGAGCAAGATGACCGTATAAGCTGTTTTGCTAAATACTCACCTGCAAACGAAAGTGGTTTTTTATCAAACAGTAATATTATTGATGCTGCAAAATCCTCCAAACGTTCACTTAAATCGAATTTTATAGTATTCATTTACTATACATTTAGATTTTCATTTTTTCAACTTCAATTTCGACTTCAATTTCTCTGGTTACATATGTTTCACCTCGTCTGGTAAATCGTAAAACGTGGGATGGCGGTATACTTTATCTTGAGCTGGTTCAAACAACTCTCCGTTATTTTCAGGGTTTGATGCCGTAATGTGTTTAGACTCTACTACCCAAATACTCACACCTTCACTTCGTCTGGTATACACATCTCGTGCATTTTCTAGCGCCATTTCTTCATCGGCTGCATGGAGGCTACCAAAATGACGATGTTCTAATCCGTTTTTACTTCTTACAAAGACTTCCCAGAGTGGCCAATTTTTTTTTGTTGACATAGTTTATATGTTAAGTTGAAAATGAAATCGAAGTTGAAATTGAACATGCTTTGACTTAAAATTCATATTCAGTTTTAAGTTCTTTTTATTATCGATTATGTTGAAAATGAAATCGAATTTGAACTTATTTCGACTTCAAATTCATATTCAGTTTCAGTTTCAAATTCTTCTTATATCGCTTTTTTAGTTTTTCTATTTTCTTTCTTGTCGGCATAAGCCATAGCTGCATCTCTTACCCACTCGCCTCTTTCCCATGCACCTACTCTGGCATTCATTCGCTCTTTATTGCATGGTCCATGACCTTTTACGACCTGCCAAAATTCATCCCAATTTATTTCTCCAAAATCGTAGCTTTGGCGTTCTTCATTCCATTTTAAATCGGGATCAGGAATGGTTAAGCCTATTAAATCGGCTTGCGGAACGGTTTGATCTATAAATTGCTGACGCAAATCGTCGTTTGATTTACGTTTTAGTTTCCATTTCATAGACTGTTCGGTATGTACCGATTCGGCATCAGTTGGTCCTAGCATCATTAAAGACGGCCACCACCAGCGGTTTAATGCATCTTGAGCCATTTCTTTTTGTTCTGGAGTTCCGTTTGCTAGTTTAATCATAATCTCGAAACCTTGACGTTGGTGAAAACTCTCTTCTTTACACACTCTAATCATTGCTCTGGCATAAGGCCCATAAGAGGTATTACATAATGGCACTTGGTTTATAATTGCAGCTCCATCAACCAACCAACCTATAGCGCCCATATCGGCCCAAGTAAGCGTAGGATAATTAAAAATACTCGAATATTTCGCTTTACCAGTATGTAATTGTTCGTATAATTCTTCTCTGGATATGCCTAGAGTTTCACAGGCGCTGTATAAATACAATCCATGTCCAGCTTCATCTTGAACTTTTGCTAATAAAGCGACCTTTCGTCTTAATGAAGGGGCTCTAGTAATCCAATTGCCTTCAGGTAACATCCCTACAATTTCTGAATGTGCATGCTGAGACATTTGCCTAATGTGCGTTTTACGATATTTTTCTGGCATCCAGTCTTTAGGTTCAATTTTTTCATCACGCGCAATACGTGCTTCAAACTGAGTTTCTAGGTTTTTAATTTGTTCTTCACTCATAATCTTTCATTTTTTAAACCTGTCAAGTTTTGAAAACCTGATAGGTTTATCTATTATTTTACACATCAAAATTCACTATAACTTTTTCAGTAGTAGGAACGGCTTGACAGCTTAACACCAAATTTTGAGACACTTCTTTCTCATCTAAAGCATAATTTATTTTCATTTCTACGGCACCGTCTACAACTTCACACTTGCAGGTACTACAAACCCCACCTTTACAAGCAAATGGCAAATCTGCTCCTGCGGCTAACGCGCCATCTAATATATTGTCGTACTCGGCTTCCATTATAAAATGGAATTCCTTTCCGCCATCTATAATGGTTACATCGGTTCCTTCTACTTTATTTTCTAATACTTCAGCAATGTGCTTATTATCTTCTTCTGTTTTTCCAGAGAAAAACAATTCAAAATGTATTCTTTCTTTAGGCAAACCTGCAGCAACCAATTCGTCTCTAATTAAAAAAATCATGTCTTGTGGCCCACATATAAAACAATCGCTAGTATCGGCTACATCAATAAATGTTTTTGTTAAAATTTGAAGTTTTTCAGTATCAAAACGCCCATTTAATAACGGAATGTCGCGTTGTTCTTTTGTTAGAAAGTAAAACACCTGAAAACGATCAAAATATTCATTTTTAAGCTGTTCTATCTCTTCTTTAAAGATAATGGATTTCACCGTGCGATTCAAGTAAAACAATTTAAAAGTACTGTTAGGCTCTGCTTCTAAATGTGTTTTCATTATAGATAATATTGGTGTAATTCCGCTTCCTGCTGCAAAGGCTATGTAATTGTTTTGTTTTTCAGGTGCTACTTCAACGTAAAAATCTCCAGAAGGCGCCATTAACTCTAAAACATCTCCACCTTTTAATTGTGTATTGGCGTAGGTTGAGAAAACACCTCCAGAAATTTGTTTTATAGCCACTTTCCATTCATCATCCATAGGACTTGAACACAAAGAATAGGAGCGACGAATATCTTCATCATCTATAATTGCTCTCAACGTTAAATATTGACCTGGTTTGTATTTAAAATCGTTCTTAAGGTGTTTTGGAATATCAAAAGACACCACACTACAATCCTTGGTCTCTTTGTATACCTCTTTTACCTTTATTTTATGAAAATTCGCCATCTGTATTATTCAACTAACATTTGTTAGTTTCTTTTGCTAATTTACAAAATAAAATTATAATTATTTGTTAATTCCTTCAATAAGTATCTTAACAAGGCTATTAGAAAGTTCTTTATGATTTAAGTCTTCTTTTTTAGGGATCCATAAATAAAGCGAACGAAGCGTAGAGAGTATGGAAAAAAGAATCACTTCAGGATTCTCATTTTTTATTTCATTGTTTGCAATACCACTTACAATAATTTCTCTAAAATTAGCTTCATAAGCCGTTCTTAACTGTAAATAATAGTCCTGCTGTTCCTCTAAATGCATCCAATCGTTATTTAAAGCGGCCATACCATAAATATTATTGCTCGCAATAGTAACATGTAAGTCTACTATTTTAGTGAGTTTTTCTATGCTATTATAATTGGAGTTATTTATACTTTTCATGCCTTGAGTAAAGCGTTCTGCGATTGTAATTATAACCTCCTTAAGCAGTTCTTGTTTTGAAGAAATATGATTGTATAAACTAGAGGCTTTAATGCCCATTTCTGAAGCTAAATCGCGCATAGTAACAGCACTAAACCCTTTATCTTTAAAAAGCTTAGCTGCTGTTTTAGTAATCGTTTCTTTATTTATTTTTTTGTGCATTTTAAATTTAATTTGCAGCCCGCAATGAAAACAAAAACCCTTGTAAAATACGAATTCTATATTGACTTTATTTTAAAAGTCGAAACAATCTCAATAATCCTTTTGGGCGTCTTTAGCACTCAAAAAAATAATTCCTAACCGCTATCTTCTTGTAGATAGACCAGGAATTACTATTCATAAAAAACAAGAGTTCAATTATTTAATTATAATTTTCTTAACCAAAGCGCGACCACTATCATCTTCTATTCTTGCAAAATACAAACCGTTAGATAGGTGAGATACATTTATTAAGTGATGAAGACCAAGCTTTTCTTCTTTAATAATTAATTCACCCAGAGTATTATAAATCTTTAAACTCACATTAGTAGCCGTTATTTTTTTTAGCTTTAGCTTTAAAAAATCTGATGCAGGATTAGGGGTTATCGAAACAAAATCTTTATCAAATTCTTGGTTTGACAATGTCGTTTCTTCGATAGTCAACGTATCGAATACATTTTGCGTAAAAAGACCTCCAATAGAAACTACAACGATACCAACATGCGCTGTTTCACCACCTAAGTGTAGGTAAGGTATTTCTACTTCTTCATATTCCATATTATCAACACTAGAAATATTCCACAGAAGATTTCTTCCAATATCGTCTGCGGTTGGTAAGTCAGCTACCCCAATGAACGTCTCAGCACCACGATCTGATCCTGATCTATACGACACCTTAATAGAATAACTTTTACCTTTTATGAATTGAATTTTAGGAGAAATAATCCAAGCGCGAAGCGCGACACTAGGAACCCCAGAAACATTGACCGTTCTCAATCCTGTATGCGGCC
>CALDCO010000283.1 GCA_937937185.1 uncultured Flavobacteriaceae bacterium | reverse complement strand
TAAATATGAAAATATGATTTTTAATCTGGATCCTAATTTTAGGGAAGCTGGAGAAAATGATCTTATTATTGGAGAAGATTCTCCTGCTAACGCACAAGGAAATCCTACATTTTCTGCACAAGTACCCTCAGATATATTAGGAGTAGACCGTACCGCTTCTCCAGATTTAGGGGCTTACCAACATGTTATGTTTTAGATTTTAAATTTATTGTTACTCCAGTTCAAGTTTATATTTTCTTATAGAGTTCAATCATATAGATTTAATGCTTCATCTTTACAACAAAAAATACATTGCTTAATTATAAAACCCTTTGTACTTAATCCAAGAGAGCATTAAGTGCACTTTAATAACTTTGTGTAAAATTAGATCACTCAATTAATTATCAATTATCGCCAAGACATACTAAACCACACATTTAATAGTTATTATTTCATTGTACTTTTATTTTATGAAACGCACCTTATACTTTATAATATGTTTTGGTTTCTTGCTACTTTGGAGTTCTTGCCGTAAAGATTTTGACTTTTCTCCAAGTACAGGAAGTTTAGAGTTCTCAAAAGACACTGTTTTTTTAGATACCGTATTTAGTAATATTAGCTCAAGTACTTACAACTTAAGAGTCTATAATAGCAGTAATGAAGACATTATAATTCCTTCAATAAGTCTACAACGTGGCCAGGGGTCTGAATACCGATTAAATATAGATGGTATCGCTGGTAAAGACTTTTCAAATGTAGAGTTATTAGCCAAAGACAGTTTGTTTATATTTGTTGAAACGACTATCGATTTTAATAACTTCTCTAACCCTAGCAATGAATTTTTATATACCGATAAAATTGAATTTGATAGTGGTTCAAACTTACAAAATGTCGAGTTAGTGACTCTTGTTAAAGATGCCGTTTTAATTTTTCCTGATAGAGATGCAAACAGAGTCGTAGAAACATTAACGCTAACGATTGATGGGATGCCGGTTGAAACCGAGATTCAAGGCAGAGTGTTAGAAGCTTCAGAATTAACATTTACCAATGACAAGCCTTATTTAATTTATGGCTACGCTGCTGTACCTAGTGGTGAAACCTTAACCGTTAACGCAGGTGCTCGTGTACATTTTCATGAAGACTCTGGACTAATAGTACCAGAAGGGGCTTCTCTACAAGTAAATGGTGCTATTAGTACCGATGAAAAATTACTTGAAAATGAAGTTATTTTTGAAGGCGATCGTTTAGAGTCGATTTTTGAAAATACTCCTGGACAATGGGGGACAATATGGTTATTTAATGGTAGCGAAAATAATGTGATTAACCATGCCACCATAAAAAATGCAACAGTTGGTATTCTAGTCGATGGTAACCCAGATGCACCCGTTGATAAACTCACTATAAGCAATTCGCAAATATACAATTCTAGCTTATATGGCCTCTTTGGAAGAAATACATCTATTAAAGGTGAAAACTTAGTTGTAAACAATGCTGGACAAGTTTCACTGGCTGCCACTTTGGGTGGAAAGTATAACTTTACCCATAGTACAATAGCAAACTATTGGACTAGTGGCCCTAGGCAATCCCCTGCGCTTTTGGTTAACAATTTTATAATCGATGCCGAAAACACCCCTACTACTCGCAATTTAGTTGAAGCTAATTTTAATAACTGCATTATTTATGGCAACGACAATCCAGAATTTATTGTTATAGAAGCTACAGATCCTTCGGTGGTATTCAATTTTAAATTCACCAATTGCTTAGCCCGTTTTGAAGATGTAAATGATGTATTTACCGACGAAGCAAATTATGATTTTAATGACACGACTAAATATGAAAATGTGATTCGCAATCTGGATCCTAATTTTAGGAAACCTGGGGAAAATGATCTTATTATTGGAGAAGATTCTCCTGCTAACGCAAAAGGAAACCCAATATTTTCTGCACAAGTACCCTCAGATATTTTAGGAGTAAACCGTACCGCTTCTCCAGATTTAGGGGCTTACCAACATGTTATGTTTTAGATTTTAAATCGATTGATTGCCTTTAAACGCTCTATTTTAATTTGGCTATTATACCGCAAAGCCTTTTTATTATTGGTTCTATGGCATTATCTAATATAATGAAACATAAATTTCTATCATATATGTTAGTAGCTGAAATTTATCAACGTTATTTTAAACTATCGCCTAGTATAAGAAACAAGATTAATCTTTATCACTTAATTTAAAAAAGTCATTAACCGGTTTATTAAATACCAAAGACAACTTTAAAGACAAAACGGTAGAAGGCACATATCTGTTTGCCTCTATTGAGTTAATGGTTTGTCTTGAAACCCCTATTCTCTTGGCTAAATCATCTTGAGTTAAACCTAAAATGGCACGTTCTACTTTAATTGTATTTTCCATTATCTATTATACTTCAATAATTTATAATACATAATTTGAATAATTAACATAAAGAACAATACTTGAAAATCTCCTAGTTCTATAAGAGATTCTTTATTTTCTTTCCCTATAACGGTAGCAATGCCATAAGTTATATAAGGCTGAACTACAGCATATATTACAGTAAATATAAATGCAATAACGTAAGATTTATGTTTAAGATTAATGGTTAACTCATCTTCCTCTTTATCCCTTGAAATTGAAACAAAAAGCAGGCCTACTAAAATGCCTTTTCTAAATAAATCTCTTAAAAGTTCTGGCTCTCCCTCTACAAATCGTAATATTATTAAAGATAAAAACCCTATAACTACAATAGCCAAACCTAGTTTTTTATAGCTATTGGGCAAATTCAAATTCTCATACTTTTTTAATTGTTTACGCTCGCACTCTAAAATAGTTTTCATTTTCATCCTTCTTATATTTTAAAATTGACAAATAGACTTTATAATAAGTAAAATTTACTTTACTATATGACAAATATACTTTACATTTCTGAATTATGCAAAAAAAATATTATCACATTTTAACGTGATTTGGTATAAGAAAAAAAAAACTTTTGAGATAAAACCACAAAAGCAACAACCTATTAATGAGCTTGGATGAGATGAATTTTAGTTCCCTTATTAGGAAAAAGGAAAAGTAAAAAGGCGTTCATTTATAGAAATGCTTTTCTTGAGTTTAAGAATGCTTCCAATTGTCTGGATCATCACTATTATTGGGAGACAAGCCAAGTACGTCTCCATCTAAATTAACCCCTAAACCTAAAACAGTTCTATTTACATAATTAAAATAGCTCGTTACTTGGTTTAATTCTAAGATTTCACCATCGGTAAATCCTGTAGCTCTTAAATTAATAATTACTGTTTCTACGAGAGTTGTTGGATGTAGAGTAAGTTGTTTTGCATATTGCAATCCTTTAATAAACTTCTCCTCCAAACAGGTGGTAAAGTCATCCTTTTCAATCCCAATAAAAATGGCACTCGCTTTTAAATCGTTAGCTAAGAGACGCTTTAATCCTGCATAATGATGTGCTACACAATAATGGCATTGGTTTAAATGGCTCACATAAACGCCCACGGTTTCTAAATACCATTTTGGTAAGGTATTGTTGGAATGATGCAATACATTTTTATATAACGCCATATGCCCCACTAAAGAATGAGGTCTTAAACTGTGTATCGCTAATATATTATCTACCGTATTATTTGGCCCCATTACTTTTTTATAAAGCTGTTTTAATTGGGCTTCAGCCTGATCTACGGGAATCACTTTTATCCAACTCATTTTTTTGCTTTTGAATGTTT
>CALDCO010000282.1 GCA_937937185.1 uncultured Flavobacteriaceae bacterium | reverse complement strand
TATTGTCGTTATTTTCATCTTTCAATGCTAATAATATGTACTTTCCTGCTTTAACATTTTCAATAGAAAAACTGCTAACACTATCTAAAGTATTGGTGATGTATTTAGGGTTTTCCTTATATACTAAGGAATCGTTGTAATTTTCATTAGCTTCATATAACATCACAGAAACAAAATCGTCTGGGGCCACAGCTAAAGCATCTTTAATTCTACCTTTAACCGATAGCGAATCTATATAATCGCCTGTAGAAAAGACAAACCTAAAATAACTAAATGGGTTTTCTTCATTATTATCTACAATACTATTTCCAAAATTAAAAGCATAAGTTGTATTAGGTTGTAGGGTGTCAAAAATTTCAATTTTAATAAATTTACTTGGTGAACCTAATGGTGTAATATTAGGAATGGTAGACATGGGTGGCGAAATAATAAGTTGCTTGCTTAAATTTTTCAGCTTAATGTATTCATCAAAATAAATAAGTATTTCGTTGCCTTTAAAATGTGTTGAATAATTTTCAGGTATCGATTTTACTATTTTTGGAGGATCTACATCTTTCTCTCCGCCTTGGGGAGCCCCTCTGTTAGCACAGTTCACAACAAACAAAAAGCTAATTAGAAATAGAAATAAATTTAAAAATCGTTTCAGCATATTTAAACTAAAATAGTAAGAGTAATACCAACTTAAGCGTTTTTAAGAGCAAATTAACAACTTATTTGTTTAGTAATGAAACATCCATTATTAATTCTTAATCACACAGCAAAATGATAATTTAGATGTTCCATGCGACAATTTAAAAACGATAAATATTAGCAGATGAAAACTATTGATAAATCAATCCTCCTTCAAGTAAAGAATTTAACACCTGATAGTTAAAAAATAATAAAGGTTAAGCAATAGCCATAGTAGCGATACTAATTTTCACATTAGGGGCAGTGTTTAATTCTTGAATACAGGCTTCTAGAGTGGCGCCTGTGGTAATAATATCATCAACCAGAAGAATGTGCTTGTTTGCGATTTCTTCTTTATTACTTATTTTAAAAGGTGTATTGGTGTTATGCCATCGCGCCAAGCGTTTCTTGGTAACTTGAGAGCTGGTATTCGATTCTTTTAATAATACATCATCTGCATATTTAATTTTTAAGGCCTCAGCAATTTTCCGACCAAATTTTTCAACTTGATTATAGCCCCTTTGCCGCAATTTTTTTTTATGAAGTGGCACGGGTAATACAACATCTACATCTTTGTAATTTGGGATAGTCGCTAATTCTTCACCCAGCCATTCTCCTAAAAACACGCCAACGTCTTCTTGTCCTTTATATTTGAGTTGATGAATTAATTTTTGAGTGATTCCTTTTTTTTCAAATCTTAGTAAGGCGGTAGCATTTTCAATTTTCGATCGGCCATAAAAAACAGAGGCGACCGTTTTATCGTCATTATGATGAAAATTAGTAACTGGTAATTGATGCCGACATATGGTACACACATAGCACTCATTCTCTTTAAGTGGCATTGCGCAACTAAAGCAAGCTTTAGGAAAAAATAAGTCGGTAAGTAAAGAAAGCATTTTGCCTCGTTAATTAATAAGGCTATAAACTTACAAAATGTATTTCATTATGTTCGTTATGTGAAGAATAAGAACTTGTTTAACTTATGGAACTCATTAATAAACAGATTTTTTATTAAAAATAGTTGATATGATATTAAACAATTTTTTTATTCACTTCGTCGAATTTAATTATTGATATCGTTTTTAATTATTAGCTTAGGAATTGCACTAGAATATGCACTAGAATATGTTAAAATGATAGTTAACCCTCAATTATTTAACTACAGATTAATTATTGGTTCATTGGTAACGGTTATTGTCGTTTTAGGGGCTTACAGCTATAACAGCTTTATTTCCCTTAAAGATCAAGAAGCATTCATTAAGCAAGAAAATCATCTTGTACAGAATGAATTGTCTCAAATGATCGACAGCTACAAAACTGTAAACGGAAAGAATGATCGAGTTACTTATAAACTCGAAGATGTTAATGATAAACTTAATAGAATTATGGATTCTGTTAAGGCACTACCAGAAAGTAAATCTTTAATTACTCATTATGAAGCTAAAATTAAAGCGGCTAAGCAAAGTAATGCTTCCGTTTTAACACTTCTAAACGTTTACAAAGCAGAAAATGCGGTGCTTAAAGAGTTGTTGCTTGAAAACATTGTTAAACCTAAAAAAACAATGGCGAGTACAATTCCCGCTGTTCTTGAACAAAAGCCAATAGATAAAGCGCTTTTAGATGGTGCAATTAAGAATGTTTCTCCATCTCTTTCCAATACGTCTATTTTAATGAATAATGTGATAGAAATTGAAGATACTGAAAGTACGATTAACATCAGAAATATTAGAGTAGAAGGTGTAAAACGAGTGACTCCTAAAAAGCGTATAGTGAGTACAAAAACGGCTTCGAAAGCGAACCAATTACATGTTAGTTTTACGATTCCTAAAAGTGAACTCAGCGATCCCAATAAAAAAAATATTTATATTCAAATTGTAGATGCTAACAATAATGTAGTGGGAGACAAAGGTTCGGTAAATTTTGGAAACAGAAATTTAATATACAGTAAAAAAACAACCATTCATCAAGACAAGGAAAATGTGAAATTTTCCACACTCATAGACACTAATAGGAAAGAACCTTTAATTAAGGGGGAGTATCTGGTTAATATCTTTCATAATTCAATCTTAATTGCAGATACTACTTTAAATCTTAAATAAATTAATCGTATAAATATATTTTAAAAACCGTTCCATTAGTTTGGAACGGTTTTATATTTTTGCAGCATGGCAAATCAAGACGATAAATTTAAAAAGGTAATTTCTCATGCGAAAGAATACGGGTATGTATTTCAAAGTAGTGAAATATACGACGGGTTAAGTGCGGTTTATGACTATGCTCAAAACGGTGTAGAACTTAAAAAAAATATTAGAGACTATTGGTGGAAAGCTATGGTACAAATGCATGGCAATATTGTAGGTTTAGATGCCGCCATTTTTATGCACCCGACCACTTGGAAAGCTTCTGGACATGTTGATGCATTTAATGACCCATTAATTGATAATAAAGATTCTAAAAAACGTTATCGTGCCGATGTTTTAATTGAAGATTATTGTGCTAAAATTGAAACCAAAATTGAAAAAGAGGTTAAAAAAGCTGTAAAACGTTTTGGTGAGGCGTTTAATAAAGCTGAATTTATGTCGACCAACCCACGTGTTTTAGGGTATCAAGAAAAAATAGAGAGTACATTAGCTAGAATGGCCAAATCTTTGGAGAATGAAGATTTAGCCGATGTTAAATTACTTATTGAAGAACTTGAAATTTCTTGTCCGCTCTCAGGAAGTAAAAATTGGACCGACGTTAAGCAATTTAATTTAATGTTTGGGACGAAACTAGGCGCCTCTGCCGAGCATGCTATGGATTTATATTTGCGACCAGAAACGGCCCAAGGTATTTTCGTTAATTTCTTAAATGTCCAGAAAACAGGGCGTATGAAAATTCCCTTTGGAATTGCTCAAACTGGGAAGGCGTTTAGAAATGAAATTGTAGCAAGACAATTTATATTTAGAATGCGGGAATTTGAACAAATGGAAATGCAATTCTTTATTAAACCGGGGACTCAAAAAAAATGGTACGAATACTGGAAAGAAACACGAATGAAATGGCATTTGTCATTAGGAATGGGAGCCGATAACTATCGCTTTCACGATCATGAAAAATTAGCCCATTATGCTGATGCTGCTAGTGATATTGAATTTAAATTTCCCTTCGGTTTTAAAGAGTTAGAAGGCATTCATTCAAGAACAGATTTCGATTTAAAAGCCCACGAAGAGCATTCTGGTAAAAAATTACAATATTTTGACCATGAGGATAATAAAAGCTATACGCCATACGTGCTAGAAACATCAATAGGCTTAGATCGTATGTTTCTTGCCATATTCTCTAATGCATTACAAGAAGAAACTTTAGAAAATAATACCACCAGAACGGTACTTAAATTGCCATCGGTGTTAGCTCCTTTTAAAGCCGCTGTTTTACCTTTAGTAAAAAAGGACGGACTGCCAGAAATTGCTAAAGAAATTGTTGATATGCTTAAATGGGATTTCAATGTTGCTTACGATGAAAAAGATGCTGTAGGAAGGCGTTACCGCCGTCAAGATGCTAATGGCACTCCTTTTTGTATAACGGTAGATCATGATACGAAAAAAGATAATACGGTTACCATTCGCCATAGAGATACCATGGCACAAAAACGAGTAAAAATAGAGGAATTAAAAGAAATTATAAAAGAGGAAGTCGAGATACGCTCTTGGTTAATGAAAATGAAATAAAACCTTATATCGCTAAATCAATATAAAACAACACCAATATTCATAGAAAAAACTAAGATTTTCGCGTTAAAAAGCCTCGGTGTAGCTAAGGCTATACCTTTGTTTTTTGCCTTAAACTCTAGCTTTTTTCATTATAAACCCTTAGATTAAACTCACTTAAAATAGATTAAAAGTAGGCTCTAAGTTGAATATTCCCCGTATGAATGGTGTTGCTTGTTGGCGTTTTTCTACCAAAATAAGTAAGGTTTAAATCTAAAAACTTCGTGAGTTTTTTTTGCGCAATTAAACTCCAAGTAAAGTTCTCTCCTGGCTGTAACCCTTCTAGTATTTGATAACCTACCGGCGTGTTTGCGTTTCCTGTGTAAGCATTAGAGAAATAATTAAACTCGCCAGTAATTGAAGCCGTTTGTGCATTACTCTTCGGGGAATAAGAAAATGAAGTGCCATAATTTTGCTGTTTTAAACGCTCTAAATCGCCAATGGTATTTTCTTTATTCGTGAAGGTGTAAAAAATATCAAAACTAATGTTTTCATTAAGTAAATAGGATAGTTTAGGATTATAGCGCTGTTCGCTGATATTAAAATTCCTGCTTACAAAATTCTCACTAGAGCTTTTTGTACTATCAAAACCACTTTGTAAATTAATAAGCCAGCTTTTAGCAAATTTATGGTTAAAATTTAATTGATGACTTTTTATTAAATTAGAAATAGACCCAATACTTAAGGCATTTCTTGTTTCATTATTTAAATAGGTGTAAGATGAGGTGTAATGCTGTTTCCCTCTATTGTAAAATAACACGTTTCTTAAATTTAGTTGAAGCCCTAATTGGTTTTCTGCTTCATTATTAAAAGGATTGATATTAAAATTATTGTCTTCTCTTTTAATTTTACGATCAATTAAATAAGACGATTGGTTATAGAAATGCGACCAGAATTTTTTGCTTTTACTTTCAGAATTCACCCAGTTTATAGGGTTTAGTGTTAAGGTTTGACTAAGCCGGTTTTGATGTGTTTTCACAAAAACCTGATTGGGCAATAAAACACGAATGTATTGTCCTTGATCTTGAAATTGTGCGATTTCAAATTCCTCTAATTCCTGAATGCCATTGCCATTATAATCTATCCAGGTAAAGGCACCTTGACCCGCTTCAACTTCAACATAGGTAAAGTCTTGTTGCGGTAGGGTTCCTGAATTGGTTTCAAAAACCGTATTCCATTGCACAAAATTCTTAAAAAATTTCTGATTGTATTGCAACCTAGAGTTAAGCGATTGTTCATCTACTTCGGTTTCATCTTCATTATTTAAGGTTCTGTAATTTACATATAGCAACAAATTGGTTCGTTCATTTTTAACTAATCTGGAGTCGATATAATACGTGTTCGAGGTATTCACTTTTAGCAGTTCATTTGCCCTAATACTATCATTAACTCGAAATTTATAGCCCACTTCTGCAAATACCTTGGTCGTATCTCCTACACCAACAAATCCTTCGTAAGCCGTAAATCGCTGACTTAAATTGGTTAACTCATTTGTTTGTTTTTCTATTTGCTCATTGGCTTCAGCGGAAAAACGCGTGCCTAACCATGTGCGCTCCAATCGATATTCGGCAACATTATAAGTCCTTAAAAAAGTAGAGCTCGTTTCTGAAGCGTCGGTATTTAAAAAACTAGCATTAGTAACAACTGAGAGGTTTTTATTAAATAATAATTTGGTATTAAAACTATGTCTATTCCCATTAAAGTTTTCAGAAAAATTTAAATGCTCAAACAAGTAATTTGCTGTTCCTTTTTCATGGTGTAAGGCTTCCGTTCCAGCACTAAATAATAATTGGTCTCCAAAATTACTCATCACAATGTTAGATTGTGTTGCTTCTAAATTCCAATCGCGATTAAACTCTGGGCTATATAACCCTTCTATGTTTCTAAATTCTTGTTGTACAAAATCGGCATCAATAAACGCATTTAAATTCCATAAACTATCTTTTTTTACAAGTGCCTGATTAATCGTTAATTTAGAAGCGGCCCCATCATTATCATTGTCTTCTAAATCAGAGAATAGATTCAAATCGTTTTTACTTCCTGCGAGTTCAAAAACTAGTTTTGTCTTATTGGAAGGCTCATAAACACCATTAACAACAGCGATTTGAAGTTTTGTTGGCGCTACCAATTGTACTATAGGTGCATAATTACCTTGTGGCACACCCGCAATGGGCGCTACATATTCATAAATGTTATTAATAGCATTGGTGTTAGTGAGTACATAATTGCCTTGATTGGCGCCTACTAAAGTAAATCGTACGCTAAACAATTCGTCGTCTGGGTTATTCGAAAACACAAAAGCTTCAACGCCATTAATTAATTCTTTTTTATACAGAATACGATTTACATTAAAGGCCTCGGCAACTTCTGAAGGGGCCACCATCATCGACCTGTCGTCTCCAGCGTTACTCAAAATACCCACTTGGTTTTCTGATAAGTTTTGTTGTAACGGGTTGTTTTTAGAATCATTTTCAGAATAGACCGAAACGCCCAATTTAAACTTCTCACTTTTATAATTCCCTCCACCATAGGCCACAATTCGAGAATAATCGCGTTCACTAAATTGAAAATCTACCGTAATACGCATTTCTGAAGTTATGGGATATGTCGAATTAAAGATGATCTCTCCAGCATTATAATCTATAATGTAATCTTCGTTTTCTCCACGTTTTACTGCGACCCCATTTACATAAACGATTTCACTTCCAGAAACGATAAGTACAAATAGTTGGCCATTTGGCCCCTGTAATTTATAAGGCCCTTGATTGCCTTCTTGGGCTGTAAATTGAAACGTTGTAAATTGCCCTCTTACAATAGCACCTGATGCAAAAAGATTGGTTTGTTGGTCTTCGTTTCCAAATTTTGTTTTAACAGAAAGCCCTTGAACTCGTTTTGTAAATGCTGCAAAATAAGATTCAGAATTTGTAAGGTCGATATCACCCGCTCTTATATTCCATCGGTCACTAAAAAGTTCTATAAAAACCTGATCGAATTCGTCTAAACGTTGCGAGTAGCCACTTTCTTGTAGGGGGATATTGGCATCTTGTATAGACGCCCTAAGCGAAACATTTTCATTTAATTTTCCTGTAATTTGCAAATCCAGTTCGCTATTTAATACTGAATTTTGATTATTCCCAACCGTTACCCCTCTAGAAATACTTCCAGAAGTGGTTAAGCCATCGAAAGGCGTAAAAGCACTTTGTGTATTAGATTGTTTTAATTTAAGTATTCTATTTTGCTCTTCGTTGTTTTCAATAATAATGTCTTCATCAAATTGCTGATAGGTTTTTGTTAAAAAATCGGGGTATTTGGTATAATTTATAATTACAGAATCGGTTTTCACTAAAGTATTAAAAGTGAGCTCTGCCTTAGAAAAATTAACTTTATAACTCGTTGGGTTTATAAGGGTACTATCCTTCAATAGAATTTGAAAAGCATGAGGATTAATACTTACACTATCAATTTTTATGGTTTTAGAAAGGGCAACAGTTTTAGAAATGGTATTAGGGTTTTTAAGGTCTTGAGAAACCCCAAAAACTCCAATTAATAAAAATAAAACAATAATGCCATTCCTCATGTATACTTATAACAACTTACAAGCAAAGTTATTATTTAAAATTCACTTGTTCTTTTAGATATAGGTATTAAAATAGCCTTTAATCTCCAAATCCCCTTAAACAGGTTTGAAATACTAGTAAAAACAACGATTAACGCCCTATAGTTCCTAACTCAACGCCTTCAGAATAAGCCATTTTAATTTGATTTTCGCTAAAGGCATTTTTAATTCGTCGGTGTGCTTCAAAAGTCACTTCCCAAAAGTCGTCTGGCGCAACATAAGGTCTTACAACAATCTCGATATTATGGGAATCGAAATTATTAATCCCAATTTCTGGTTGGGGGTCTTTAAGTATTTTATCTACAGGAGCGATAGCTTTTTCTATAATTTGTTTTACTCTAGGGAAATCTTCGGCATAGGGCATACTTACGAGTAGCTCTAATCTTACCACGCCTCTTTTGGAGTAGTTTGTAACCACATCATCGGTGATTTTAGAATTAGGAATAATCAACGTTTTATTGCCAGGCGTAGACACAACAGTACTAAAAATACCTATTTCTTCTACTTTTCCAAACTTGTCATCGATTTGTATCCAATCGCTAACTTGATATGGTTTAAGAAATAAAATTAAAATTCCTGATGCAAAATTTCCAAGGCTCCCTTGTAATGACATACCAATAGCAAAACTTACCGCAGCTACAATAGCTACCAATCCAGATAAATCGGCTCCTAATACTGAAACGACAGTAAAAATAATAGCGACTTTAAGAATGACAGATAAAATAGATAGCAGAAAAGGACGCATGGTATCTGAAATGTTCATCCGCTTGAGAATCCCTTCAACAAATTGTACTATTTTTGCTATAATTTTAAAGCCAATCCATAAAATTAAAGCTGCGCCTATAAGTCTTGGCGCAAACAAAACAATTTTATCGATTGCTAATTCCCAGTAGTGTTGCAATTGCTTATTCATAAGTAAAAAACCATTTTATTTCGCTTAAAGATAGAAAAAGCACTTTATTTTGAAAAAATAATTAAGCACAATTCTAGTTCCCTAAAAAACCCTTTTTTAAAGATAGGTATTGTTAATATGTTTTGTTAAAAAATCATTTAAATACATTACTGTAAGTGTAATTCATTATTTACTTTAGCTTGAATAGAAAGCAGATAAAATGGTAATAATTTCGTATAATGTTAATGGTATTAGAGCAGCAATAAACAAAGGGTTTATCGATTGGTTAAAAAGCGCCAGCCCAGATGTGATTTGTTTGCAAGAGATAAAAGCAGTGAAAGAACAATTAGACCTTAGTCTTTTTGAAGCCGCAGGCTATAAGTTTAATTATTTTTTTAGTGCCCAAAAAAAAGGCTATAGCGGCGTGGCTTTACTTTGTAAAATAAAACCCAATCATGTTGAATATGGTACTGGCATACATAGCATGGATTTTGAAGGCCGTAATATTAGAGCCGATTTTGATGGTGTTTCTGTAATGAGTATGTATTTGCCCTCGGGAAGCAATATAGAGCGTTTGGAATTTAAATTTAATTACATGGATGAAATACAAAACTATATCAACACCTTACGTAAAGCAATTCCTAATCTGGTAGTTTGTGGAGATTATAATATTTGTCACGAAGCCATAGACATCCATAACCCTAAAATGAAAAATGTTTCTGGATTTCTTCCCGAAGAACGCGAATGGATTGGTGATTTTATAGCTAGCGGATTAATTGATTCTTTTAGGCATTTAAACCCCGAATCGCAACAATACAGTTGGTGGAGCTACAGAGCAAATGCCAGAGCGAATAATAAAGGTTGGCGCTTAGATTACGCGATGGTAACAGAGCCCCTGCAAGAAAAGATAAAACGCGCCGTTATACTTAGTGAAGCCAAACATAGTGATCATTGTCCTATTCTTGTAGAGATTGCAGATTAATTGATTAACCATTTTTTACAATTTGCAATTAACAATTAACAATTAACAATTAACAATTAGCAATTAGCAATTAGCAATTAGCAATGGATAATGAATGAACAGCTAACAAAATTAATAATCCAAATCTTAAATAATGAAAA
This sequence comes from uncultured Flavobacteriaceae bacterium, assembly GCA_937937185.1. GTDB lineage: Bacteria > Bacteroidota > Bacteroidia > Flavobacteriales > Flavobacteriaceae > JAHDGB01. The sequence goes on along the minus strand of CALDCO010000282.1, from coordinate 601 downwards.
GTTTAATTAACATTTTAATTTTAGTACTACTAAGTGCTTGTGTCTCTCCTAAAGTGTATAAAGATTTAGAAGACCGATACAAGGATTTAAAAGAAGAGCACAAATCGTTACAGGATGAAAACGAAGCACTTCTAAGCGCAAAAAATAAGGCTCAAAATGAATTAGACCGTTTAAAAAAAGAGTATGAAGCAACGAATTCTAAGCTTAATAAACTTAAAAGTGATGTAGCGGCCACTCAAAATAAATACAATAATTTAAAAGCCTCTTATGAAGCCTTAGATGCGAATAGTACTTCTGCTATTGCTGCAAACACCAAGAAAAATAGAGAATTGTTGGCGCAATTAGAAACTAAAGAACTGGCCTTAGCGAATGAAAGTGCGCGTTTAGAACAATTAAAAAAAGAATTAGATTCTCGTTCGCAACGAGTTGCAGAATTAGAACGTGTTATCGCCGCTAAAGACCAAGCCATGACCGCACTTAAAGAGGCCGTTTCAAGTGCATTAACCGATTTCGAAGGAAAAGGCTTAACAATAGAGCAGCGTAATGGCAAGGTTTATGTTTCTATGGAAAACAAACTGCTCTTTGAATCTGGAAGTTGGGC
>CALDCO010000281.1 GCA_937937185.1 uncultured Flavobacteriaceae bacterium | reverse complement strand
ACAGAACCTACTAAAGTACTTTTTACTATATTTCCATTTTATGTATTATATATATTGCTTAGAAATATTATAGATATAGTTAGTAATTTCTCATATAATTCAGTAAACTTGCCGATTGTTGTAGGTATTCAATTGATTATTTTATTTATAGGGTTTAATCAAGGTTCTTATAAAATATATCATACATATGCGCTTACAATACCTTACTTCTTATTAGGAGTGTTGACATTATTAACATGGATAAGATTAAAAAAACAAGTAAAGAATTAAAGGTTTTTAAATTCCATTTTATATTATTTTAAATGAAATATTATTTTATAGCAACTAATTATAATAATCCTTATCACACTGTAAACTACATTAATTCCATTAATAAGCTAGATCTACCAGAGAATAGTTTGATCTCTATTATAATAGTTGATAATCAATCTGTAGAGCCATTAGACTCTATAGAAGAGGCGATAGAAAAATCAAGAAAATCAGGAATTAAATCAACGCTTATTCGTAATTCGACTAACTCAGGCTATTTTAAAGGGTTAAATATAGGAATTGATTCAATTATTGAGGCAGACGATTTTATTGCAATTATTGGCAATAATGATTTAATTTTTGATAAAGACTTTCTACTTAACCTTTACAAAGTTGAACTAAAGGAACAAGATTATTGCATAGCTCCAAATGTATATTTACCAAATGGTAGAAAACAGAATCCACATGTATTGAATAAACCTAGTAAAATAGGCATAAAACTATTAGAGCTATACTATAAAAACTATTATTTTGGAAGGCTCATGGTAATAGTCAATGGATGGTTAAAAAAAGCCAAGAAACCTTTAGATATAAAAAAACCTATATATATTCATGGGGGTATCGGTGCAATTTACGTATTAACTCCTAATTTTTTTAAAGTAAACAAAAATTTGATTGCACCAGTATTTCTTTATGGAGAAGAAGTTATTTTATCTCACCAAATACATACCACAGGAGGGAAAATTTTATATCATCCTGAGGTTAAAGTGTTGCATAACGAACATTCTTCAGTGAGCGCGTTAGGCGATAAAAATTTACATAAGATTGGTAGAGTATCTTTTGATATTTTTAAAGAATACTACTAAATTTGTTCATTAATAATCTATAATGAAACAAATCTTACAATCCTTTAAAACAGGGAACACAGAACTTGCAACTATCCCTTGCCCAAAAGTGAAGAGCGGTCAAGTATTGATACAAACCACTAGAACTCTAGTATCGCTTGGTACGGAACGTATGTTAGTGGAGTTTGGAAAAGCTTCACTAATACAAAAAGCAAGACAACAGCCAGATAAGGTAAAATTGGTTTTAGATAAAATCAAAGCTGAAGGTCTTTTACCTACTCTTGAAACTGTTTTTAATAAGTTAGAACAACCCTTACCTTTGGGATATTGTAACGTTGGTAGAGTAATTGGAGTTGGTGAAGGTGTTTCGGGTTTTAAAATAGGGGATCGGGTGGCTTCAAATGGCCCACATGGAGAGTTTGTTTGTATTCCACAAAATTTAGTAGCCCACATACCCGATAATGTAACAGATGAAGAAGCGTCATTCACAGTAGTTGGCGCTATTGGCTTACAAGGTATTCGTTTAATAAAACCAACAATTGGAGAAACCATTGTTGTCGTAGGTTTGGGTTTAATAGGGTTATTAACAGCTGAGATGCTTGTTGCTAATGGTTGTAAAGTAATAGGGTATGATTTAGATGATACTAAAGTAGAGATCGCAAAATCTAAAGGCATTGATGCTTTTAATCCTTTAAAAGGAAACGGCCCAGTAAAGTATGTGCTAGGAAACACAAATAATATTGGAGCTGATGGCGTGATTATTACCGCATCAGCAAAAACAAACGAAATTATTTCCCAGGCGGCTAATATGTCTAGGCAGCGTGGAAGAATAATACTAGTAGGAGTTATTGGTTTAAATATATCTAGGGCAGATTTTTATGAGAAAGAATTAAGTTTCCAAGTATCTTGTTCCTATGGGCCAGGTCGATATGATGACGACTATGAGCAAAAAGGTATCGATTATCCGTTACCATATGTGCGTTGGACAGAAAAAAGAAACTTCGAAACAGTTTTGCGGCTTATTGCAACAAAAAAATTAATGGTAAGAGAGTTAATTTCTGAAGTTGTTCCTTTAGAAGAGTACAATAAAATCTATGGAGATATTGGGCAGTCAAAGTCTATAGCATCTATTATTAAATACAATGAAAATAGTATTCCAGAGCATAGTATTCGAGTTAAGAAGGAGGAATTTCAACCAAATAAGGGTGTTATAGGTTTAATAGGCGCAGGTAATTTTACAAAAATGAAATTACTTCCGTCTTTAGAAGGAACGCAGGCGCAAATAAAATACATTGTTTCTTCTGGAGGCATAAATGGAACGACCTTAGCCAAGAAACATAATATAGCTCAAAGTACAACAGATTATGATTTAGTTTTGGACGATGATGAAGTAAATTTAGTAATGATTACTACTAGGCATAATTTGCATGCCGACATGGTAATAAAAGCGCTTAACAAAGATAAACATGTATTTGTAGAAAAACCATTAGCACTAAATGCTCAAGAACTTCAGCGTATAGACGAGGCTTATTTTAAAAGTAAAGGGACATTAATGATTGGTTTTAATCGTCGTTTTTCGCCGCATACTCAAAAAATTAAATCCATAATTGGTCACACGCCAATGAATATAGTTGCCACCATGAACGCAGGAGCAATTCCACCAAATGTATGGATTCACGACATGAAAGTTGGAGGCGGTAGAATTATTGGAGAGGCATGTCATTATTTTGATTTAATTGTGTATTTAACAGGGAGTAGAATAAAGGCAGTTTCTATGAATGCAATGGGTGAAAATCCAGAAGAAAACACAGATAATGCTTCTATTTTACTTAAAATGGAAAATGGTTCTATTGGAGTTGTTAACTACTTCGCAAATGGCTCAAAATCATACTCAAAAGAGCGTTTAGAAGTCTTTTCTCAAGAGAAAACATTAATAATGGATAATTTCATAAAAACTTCAGGATATGGGACCAAAGGTTTTTCTAAGCTAAAAACGAAATTAGATAAGGGACATAAGGCGCAGTTCAGAAAAATAGTAGAATCATTAAAAACTGGAAATATAGAATTAATTCCATACGAAGAACTTGTAAATGTATCCAAAGCCAGTTTTGCGGCAATAGAAAGCCTTAAATTGAGCCAATGGATTAGTGTTTCCTAACTTCTTCTTATCACCTCAAAAAGATTTTTAAATTTTTTTGTGAAGAAATTGGGAAGAAACAACTAAACGCATTCATCTGAAACAAGTTGTGATAATTAACTTACTAAAGTGCAGTAAGATATTTTGCTTAAAAGTGAGTTACTCAAACATGATCATTTTTTCCATGAATATTAAAAATCTAAAAAGGATATATCATACTGTAAAATGTTTAAAATTTAAACAAATTTACTACAGGTTATATTTTTTATTGAAGAAAATTTTTTTCACACCCAAAAGCACTTTAATTAGTGAACAACTTACAACGAATACCCTAAACTGTTTCCCATTCCATAATGTTTCGTCAAAATATAAAAGTAATAGCTTCACCTTATTAAATAAAACTAAAACATTCGATTCTGTAATAGATTGGAATTTTTCTGGTTATGGAAAGCTTTGGACTTATAATATTAATTATTTTGAATTTTTAAATCACCCAGAGCTAACAAAAAATGACGGATTGAAATTAATCAGAGATTATATAGACGCTAATGAAATTTTGGTTGATGGATTGGAACCTTACCCTATATCTCTAAGAACTATTAATTGGATAAAGTTTTTGTCCAAATATGAAATTGAAGATACAGCTATAAATAAGATATTGTTTAGCCATTATGATTGTCTGTACTCTAATTTAGAGTATCATTTACTAGGTAATCACCTACTTGAAAATGCTTTTTCATTAATTTTTGGAGCTTATTATTTTAAAAACGAAAAGCTTTACAGAAAATCAAGAGAAATTTTAGAGGACCAATTACAAGAGCAAATATTAAATGATGGTGCTCATTTCGAATTGTCTCCAATGTACCATCAAATAATACTTTTTAAACTCTTAGATACGATCTATTTGATTAAAAAAAATACTTGGAAATATGATTCTCAGTTAGAGGATAAACTAGTAATTTGGGCTAAGAAAATGTTGTCATTTTTAAAAATAATTACATTTAAAAATGGAAATATACCTATGGTTAATGATAGTACTTTTAATATAGCACCAACCACTACAGAAATAATAAACTTTGCAAAGGTCTTAGAAATTGATTTAAGTATTGCTTTAAAATTAGACGCATCTGGGTACAGAAAAATAGAAGGTGACAACTATGAATTATTTTTTGATGTTGGTGAAGTAGGGCCAACATATCAGCCAGGCCATGCTCATTCTGATACATTTAGTTTTGAGCTTCATATTAATAACAATCCGTTTATTGTAGACAAAGGAATATCTACATACCAAAAAGATGAAGTACGACAGATGGAAAGAAGTACCATGTCTCATAATACGGTAATGATTGAAAATTTTGAACAAACTGATATATGGGGAGGGTTTAGAGTAGGGCAAAGAGCTCAAATAATTAGCTTAAAAGAAACAAAAAACAACATAATCGCAAAACATAATGGCTATAAAAAAATGAACATAGAACATGAAAGAAATCTAGTGTATTTAAAAAACAGGATTATTATTACAGATAATGTTTTTGGAAATAAAAAATTAAAAAAACAAGCCTTTTTGCATTTTCACCCTAGTATTAAAGCAATTAAAATTAATTCAAATAAGATTAGTTTTAAAGATATAGATATCAAAATTATTTTTAAAGATTTCGAGCACATTAGGACAGAAAAGTATAACTATTGTTTAGGCTTTAATAATACTATTGAAGCTTTAAAAATTGTTGTCGTGTTTACCGAAACTTTAAGGACTGAAATACTTTAGTAATATTAAGTTACTTCATTTTTCAATGATTATAAAAGCCCTATGATTCCTTTATTTATTTCTCATTTTAGCTATTATTTGCTTTAATAAGTTTATAACGTATTTTTTTCCCTATCTTGAAAAAAACAATACTTTTTTAATAATTATCTCTGTCATAGAAACGAGTTCGATCTGAGGATTTTGGTTTGAAAAAAGGCAAACTCCATATGTAGGCGCTTCGGAGTTTTCCGCTTAAATCTTTAATTAACAAAATAGTTTAACTTTTTCTTGTTTTAATCATAGATCATAGAATACGTAGGGATTTGAAGTAAATTTTCTTATATCGAACTCCTTTATTAAATATTAATTTGTTATTAATTGGTCTGAAATTAGAATTTTACCTAAATTACGATTTTTTTAGAGCATCATACTTTTAAATATTAATGAAAATATTATTGCTTACATTTTATTTTGAGCCAGATTTATCTGCAGGCTCTTTCAGAAATACATCACTGTTTAACATTCTAAAAGATTTTGTAACAAATTTAGATACGATAGAAGTTGTTACAAGTAGCCCTAATAGATACGGTTCTTATTCTGTAAAAGCGAAAGAAAAAGAAAAAATTGCTGATAATATTTTGATAAATAGAATAAGTATTCCGAAACACGATAATGGAATTAGAGGTCAAATAAGGACATTTAAAAGTTTCTATTTTCAAGCCATCAAAATAACAAAAAACAAAGAATACGATTTAGTTTATGCCTCATCTTCAAGACTGTTTACTGCTTTTCTCGGGAGCAGAATAGCTATGAGAAAAAATGCTAAATTGTATTTAGATATAAGAGACATTTTTAGGGAAACCATTCTCGATGTTTACAAAAATAAATTAGTTAGAATTGCTTTAAATACAGTTTTGATACCAATAGAGAATTATACTTTTAAAAATGCGAATCATATTAATTTAGTCTCCAAAGGTTTTAAGAGTTATTTCGAAAAATATAAAACAAATTATTCCTATTATACCAATGGCATAGATGCAATTTTTTTAAATAGGTCTGAATATGTAAAACAAGAAACAAAAAACAGGAAGATTATCTTATATGCGGGAAATATCGGTGAAGGTCAGGGTCTTCATATTATTATTCCGCCGCTTGCTAAAGCTTTAGAAAATAAATTTCGGTTTAAAATAATAGGGGACGGAGGGGTAAAGAAAAAATTGCTTTCTGAAATAAAAAAAAATAACATTTCTAATGTTGAATTTACAGAACCAATGGTAAGATTAAAGTTGCTCGAGGAATATGAAAATGCAGATTTTCTATTCATGCATTTAAATAAGCACAATGCCTTTAAAAGAGTATTGCCTTCAAAATTATTTGAATATGGTGCATTTAACAAACCTATTATTGCTGGAGTCTCTGGTTATGCGTTTAACTTTGTAAAAGAACATATTCCTAATGCTTTAGTTTTTGAACCAGGAGATTATAAAACAGCTCATAAGTTAATCAATGAGTACAAATATAATACCGAAGAAAGAAAACAATTTAAAGCCAAGTTTTCTAGAGAACTAATTAATGTGCAAATGGCTAAATCGATAATAAAAACTATTAAATGAAATCAATTATCGTCTCAGGAATTACAGGTTTTATAGGCTCCAATTTAAAAGAATATTTGAAGGAGAATTATACTTTGTCAGGCATCTCTAGAAACCCAAATAAAATTGAAAATAGAATTAGTTATGATCAGGTTTTTAATAATGGATTAGATGATTATTACGCCTGTATTCATTTAGCAGGAAAAGCGCATGATTTAAAAAATAGTAGTAATGAGGATGCTTACTTTGAGGCAAATACTCATTTAACGGCTAAATTATTTGATGTTTTTTTAGAAAGTAAATGTGAAGTTTTTATTTTTATGAGTACGGTTAAAGCCGTTGCAGATATTGTAAAAAATGTTTTAACTGAGGATAATGTTCCCGATCCCAAAACGGCTTATGGGAAATCTAAGCGAGCAGCTGAAGAATATATTCTTTCTAAGAAGCTACCAATAAATAAAAAAGTATATATTTTGAGACCATGTATGGTACATGGACCAAATAACAAAGGAAACTTAAATTTGCTGTACAAGTTAATTAGTAAAGGTTTACCATACCCTCTAGGAAGTTTTAAGAATAAAAGATCGTTTTTGTCTGTAGAAAATCTTTGCTTCTCGATAAAAAAATTATTAGAGGTAAAACCAATTGCAATATGTTACCAATTGGCTGACGATGAACCAATATCTACAAATAAATTAGTAAACATAATTTCTAATACGATAAATAAACCAGTAAGAATTTTAAAATTCCCACGATTTATTTTTTATGTAATGGCAATGATAGGAGACATTATACCTCTTCCAATTAATACTAATAAATTACAAAAATTAACAGAAAACTATGTCGTGTCTAACATTAAGATTACTGCTGCTATAGGAAGAATGCCTGTAAGCACAGAGAACGGTATCAAACGAACTATTCAATCTTTCTTATGAACATGCTAAAATACCTTTTAATTTTTATTGTATTATTTATTTTAGAAATTATTTACATTAAAATTGCAATTGCAAAAAATATAAAAGACAATCCTAACCATAGAAGTGCTCACAAACGACCTACATTGAGGGGTGGTGGAATCATTTTACTTATTGCAATCTTAATTTTTACTGCGGTTTTTAAGCCCAGAAATTCCGAGTTCTTTTATTTTCTTTTTGGAACAGTTTTAGTTGCTACAATTAGTTTTATAGATGATTTAATAACACTTTCTTCAAGATTGAGATTGATGACTCATCTAGCGGCTTTTTCGTTAATATTTTATAGTTTAAGTTTGTTTGCTGATTTCACTATTAGTCGATTATTGTTTTTAATATTCTTATATATATTTTCGATTGGTTATCTAAACATTTATAACTTCATGGATGGGATAAATGGTTTAACATTCTTAAATACAACTGTAAGTTATTGTACTTTATTATATTTAAACGAATATTACTTAATATTTACAGATCCTAATTTATTGATAGTACTGTTAATAGCGATTATTGTTTTTGGTTTTTTTAATTTTAGAAATAAAGCAATTTGTTTTGCAGGAGATATAGGTAGTATAACTATTGGTTTTTCTTTAATATATTTTGTTTTAAAATTATATTTGATTTCCAAAAACCTAGCAATTTTGCTGATTTTTTGTGTATATTTATTAGACGGTGGATGGACAATAATAGAACGGGTTTTTAGAAAAGAAAACATTTTTGAAGCACATAGACGTCATTTGTATCAATTATTAGCTAATGATCTAAAGATAAATCATTTAAAAGTATCGATTACCTATTTTTTATTGCAGTTATTAGTTAATGTTTTATTAGTTGTTTGTATCTCATATGATTTAAATTCACTAATGGTTCTAAGCTTTACAGTAACGATATTATCAGCGTTCTATTTTTGGATAAAAAGGAGAGTCATCAAAAAAGTAAGACTTAATTAATAATGAAAAGAATAGCATTATCATTATCTCATTTAGACGGGAATGAACTTAAGTTTATTAAAGATGCTATTCGAAAAAACCAAGTTACTACTTACGGAGAAAATGTAGAAAATTTTCAAAACGATTTACAAGTATACTTAGACCATAATGTTCACGTAGCTTGCTTGTCTTCTGGAACATCGGCTATACATTTAGCTCTTTTACAATTAGGTGTAGGATTAAATGATGAGGTTATTTGTCAAAGTATGACATTTTCAGCTTCAGCAAATCCAATTACATATCAAGGGGCGACACCTGTTTTTATCGATAGTGAATTAGATACTTGGAATATGTGTCCAGAACATCTTGAAATAGCGATCAAAGATAGACTAGAGAAAGGGAAAAATCTGAAGGCCATAATTATAGTTCATTCATATGGCATGCCAGCAAAAATGGATGATTTGTTACAAATAGCTAATAAATATGAAATCCCTGTAATAGAAGACGCAGCTGAGGCCTTAGGGTCTACTTACAAAGGTAGAAAATGTGGCACTTTTGGTGATTTTTCTATATTGTCTTTTAATGGCAATAAAATAATTACCACCTCAGGAGGGGGTGCAATAGTTAGTAGAAACGAAAAGGATAAACAAAAAACTATTTTTTACGCTACTCAGGCAAGAGATAAAGCGCCACATTATGAACACACTAAGATTGGATATAATTATCGTATGAGTAATATTAGTGCGGGAATAGGAAGAGGGCAAATGAAAGTTTTAGATAAGCATATTTATATGCGTCGAAAGATGAATGCTTTTTATTTCAATCTTTTTAAAAAAATAGAAGGTATAACGGTAATGCAAGAATTAAATAAAGATTACTATTCTAATTTTTGGTTGAGCTGTATTTTAATAGAAAAAGAAAAAACAAGGTTTACTGCTGAAGCGCTTAGACTAGCATTAGAAAAAGAAAATATAGAATCTAGACCACTTTGGAAACCCATGCATTTACAACCCGTCTTTAAAGATTGTGCCTATTACGGGAATGGTGAAAGTGAAAGTTTGTTTAAAAAAGGCTTATGTTTACCTAGTGGGTCTAACTTATCTAGTAGTGATATTGATAGAATAAGTAAAACAATAAAAAAGTTTATAGGTCGTTTTTAATTATACTAAAATGATCTAAGAATGCTTAGATTATTGTATTTTGGGATATAATTAAGATATTTGTTAGATAATTATACACTTAATGCTTAAAAAAATAAACCAAGCAATACTACAAGTATTAGAATCTAGTCGAAAAAAAATAGATTTTAAAAACATAAGTTATTTGCCAAGATGGGCCATACTTAGCTTTGATGCTACCATTCTGGTAATAGCACTGGTTATTACGAAACTAATAATAAGCAATATTCAACATATTACCTACTATTCTTTTTTACCATCAAAACAAGAATATGTTCTTATTTTTATAAATGTATTATTCTTCATTCTTTTTAGGACTTATGCAGGTCTAATCAGGCATTCTACTTTTTTAGATGCCATAAAATTTTTTTTAGCAACCTTAGCAACCCTACTTACCATATTAGTTATATACTATGCTTATTTTGTTTTTACGGAAGAAGAGTGGTTTCTGTTACCAGAACTATTTGTGTATTCTGTAATATCGTTTTGTGGTTTGTTTTTATTTAGAGTTTTCGTAAAACAGGTTTTCGATATCTATTTTAATTACGTAAATGTAGACTCTCAAATTAATGTTCTAGTCTATGGTACAGGGGAGAATGCAATAGCGATAGCAAGCGCTTTACGTTCGGAAAAACCTTTAAGGTACCGAGTTTTAGGATTTATAGATAAAGTGGGAAAAAACAAGAGTAAAGAAATATTGGGCCTTCCTATTATATATCCTAAAAGAAAAATAGCAGTTATTTTAAGAGCTTACCAAGCGCAAGCCCTAATCCTTGCAGATAGTTCGTTAACGAAAGAAGAGAGTATAGATATTGTCGATAATTGTCTAGAATATAATTTTAAAGTATTCAGGGCACCGCTATTATCAGATATTGAAAATAATAAGAGTTTATCAAATCAAATTCAAAAAATACAAATTGAAGACATTCTGGGAAGAGCTCCTATTAAATTAGATAACACATTAGTTGCTAAAGAAATTTATAATAAGTGCATATTAGTAACTGGTGGTGCGGGTTCAATAGGCAGTGAAATAGTGAGGCAAGTTGCAAGCTATAAACCAAGAAAACTGGTCATTTTAGATCAAGCAGAATCTCCATTGTATCAAATTCAATTAGAAATAAAACAAAATTTTCCCAATTTGTCATTTGATGCCGTTATTGCCGATGTTCGGAATCCAAAAATTATTGAAGAGGTCTTTCAAAAACATCAACCTCAATTAGTCTATCATGCGGCGGCATACAAACATGTTCCGCTAATGGAATCCTACCCTTCTGAGGCGATCTTTGCCAATGTAATAGGGACTAAAAATATAGCTGATTTTTCTGTAAAATATAAAACCGAAAAATTTGTAATGGTATCGACAGACAAAGCGGTAAACCCAAGTAATGTAATGGGCGCTTCTAAACGTATTGCTGAAATTTATGTGCAAGCATTACAAGACAAACTAAAAACAGATAGTAATTCGAATACAAATTTTGTAACGACACGTTTTGGTAACGTTTTAGGGTCTAATGGATCAGTTGTGCCACTGTTCAAGCGCCAAATAGAAGAAGGCGGACCGCTAACGATTACGCATCCAGATATTATTAGGTATTTTATGACCATCCCTGAAGCTTGTCAACTCGTTATTGAAGCAGGCGCCATGGGTAATGGAGGTGAAATATTTATATTCGATATGGGAGAAGCTGTTAAAATTATCGATCTTGCTAAAAAAATTATACGATTAGCAGGCTATGTCCCTTATAAAGATATCGACATAAAAGTGGTAGGACTTCGCCCTGGGGAAAAACTATACGAAGAATTATTAACTGAAAAATCGGAGACGTTGCCTACTTACCATGAAAAAATTATGATTGCCAAAGTGGAAACCTACGATTATGATAGTGTAAATAATTCAATTTCAAATTTAGTGCTCATCGCTAAAAACAAAGATAAATTTGGAATAGTAAAGAAAATGAAAGAAATAGTTCCTGAATTTTTAAGCATGAATTCCGATTTTGAAAAATTTGATAAAAAAATAGTATAGT
>CALDCO010000280.1 GCA_937937185.1 uncultured Flavobacteriaceae bacterium | reverse complement strand
GGAAAGCTTTCTGCATTAATCGCGTAATTTCCATCAAAATCGGATGTTGTACCTGTAGACGTCCCTTTAATAATAACGTTAACACCTGGTAAAGGTGAGCTTGTAGACCCATCTGTTACTGTTCCCGTAATCTGCTGAGCTAAAGCTACTAGAGGGAACAAAACAAATAGAAATAAAAGCCTTTTTATAAACAAAGCTTTATTCATAATGTTAGTTTTTTTTAAGATTAATTGACCCAAATATCCTAATAAATTCCTAAAATCCATAAGATTTTTTTAAAAAATAATTAGAAATAATCAGAAATAATTGAATTTAAAGATAATACATCATTATTAGGCAATTGTCTAAATACACTTATATTGTACGATACATAAAGAATATCTTATTAAATTTGCAAAACTAAGTGTTGTTAATAACTAATTCATTTTGCACTAAACTTATACTATGTACAGAAGTCACAATTGTGGTGAAATAAGAGCATCACACATCAATAAAACCGTTATTCTTTCTGGATGGGTTCAAAAATCTAGAAATAAAGGTTTTATTGTATGGATAGATTTAAGAGATCGATATGGCATTACTCAACTTGTTTTTGATGAAGACCGTTCTTCCAAAGCCTTATTAGAGCAGGCTCAAAAATTAGGAAGAGAATATGTTATTCAGGTAAAAGGGACCGTTATAGAACGTGCCTCAAAAAACCCTAATATCGCTACTGGTGATATTGAAATTCTAGTTTCTAAGCTTACTGTTTTAAATGAATCCTTACTGCCTCCTTTTACTATTGAGGACCAAACTGATGGTGGTGAAGACCTAAGAATGAAATACCGTTATTTAGACATTCGACGAAATCCCGTAAAAAATAATTTGATTTTTAGGGCTAAAGTAACACAAGAAGTTCGTAATTATTTATCCAATATTGGATTTATTGAAGTGGAAACGCCTTACTTAATAAAATCGACCCCAGAAGGTGCTCGCGATTTTGTGGTGCCGTCGCGAATGAATGAAGGCGAATTTTATGCCCTCCCGCAATCGCCTCAGACCTTTAAACAATTACTTATGGTTGGTGGCATGGATAAATATTTTCAAATCGTAAAGTGCTTTAGAGACGAAGACTTACGTGCCGACCGGCAACCTGAGTTTACACAGATAGATTGTGAAATGGCTTTTGTTGAGCAAGAAGACATTCTAACTGTTTTTGAAGGATTAACCCGTCATTTATTAAAAGAAGTAAATGGTGTTGAAATAAACCAATTTCCCAGATTATTATATGATGATGCCATGCGCCTATACGGAAATGACAAACCAGATATTCGATTTGGAATGGAATTTGGTGAACTAAACCATGTAAGCCAGCACAAAGAATTTAAAGTTTTTAATGATGCCGAATTAGTAGTAGGTATTGCTGTTCCTAACGGAAATGATTTTACTAGAAAACAAATTGACAAATTGATTGATTGGGTAAAACGCCCACAAATTGGTGCCTTAGGCATGGTGTATTGCCGTTGTAATGAAGACGGCACTTATAAATCTTCTGTAGATAAATTTTACAGTCAAGAAGATTTAGCCAAATGGGCAGAAGTTACGGGTGCTAAAAAAGGAGATCTTATTTGTATACTATCTGGCGTTACTCATAAAGTTAGGGCACAATTAAGCGCCCTACGCATGGAATTGGCCGAACGTCTTGGACTTAGAAATCCTAAGGTTTTTGCACCACTATGGGTTATCGATTTTCCCTTATTAGAACTAGATGAAGATACTGGAAACTATCATGCCATGCACCATCCTTTTACTTCGCCAAAACCTGGGCAAATAGAATTATTAGATTCTAAACCAGGTGAAGTTAAAGCAAATGCTTACGATTTGGTATTAAACGGAAATGAAATTGGCGGAGGTTCTATTCGTATACACGATAAAGCAACACAAGCAATTATGTTAAAGCACTTAGGTTTTTCTGAAGAAGAAGCAAGAGCACAATTTGGGTTTTTAATGGATGCCTTTGAATATGGGGCGCCACCGCATGGCGGATTGGCTTTTGGTTTAGACCGATTAGTTGCAATACTTGGAGGCCAAGAAACCATCCGCGATTTTATCGCATTTCCTAAAAACAATTCAGGAAGAGATGTTATGATTGATGCGCCAGCACCTATAGATAATGACCAACTAAAAGAGTTAAACCTCAAACTAGATACAAAGGAAGTGATTTAAACTCTTTACTAATTATCGTAACTTGATGAAATATGTCGTTTTATTATTCTTTATCGCTTCAGTAACTAGTATTGTACTGGGTTATAGCTTAGAAGTTCCTTACACAGAAAAACTAAAGGGTTTTGGTGTTCTTGGTTTATTTTTAATTACGATTCCTTTGTTTATTTACCAGTCTTGGAAAGGAAAAGACGTAAAAGATTACATGCTTACTAACGAAAGCCTTGAACGCATGAGAGAAAAGAAAAAGAAAAATTAACCCTGTTATAACGTTATTCGAGCTAAGAAAATTTACGTACGTTAGAGGCTTTTGATAAAATTTTCATCTAGTAAATTTGTAT
>CALDCO010000279.1 GCA_937937185.1 uncultured Flavobacteriaceae bacterium | reverse complement strand
GAACGTCATAGAAGCCTCTCCCGATTTTGTTTTTAAAGCCTCTTTATAGGTTAAAATAACATCTTTTTGAGGAATCCATTTGCTTCTAAAATGGCGTAACCAAAACCGAACGCCGCCTTCATCGGCAGAGATGACACGATTATTAGAACCTGCATGATACTTTACTTTTACGTTTAAATCGTTACCTACCACTACGGCTTGGTTTTTGTACTGCGCTTTGTTAATGATTTCGATATACGGCGCTACAAAAGATTCAACATTAAAATGCGCCTTTGCGGTGACTTTATGGTCTTTTGTGGTGGCTTCAATAATGGCTTTACCTGGGGCAATAGCATGTAAGACCCCATTAGCATCTACTTTTAAGACGTTAGTATTATTAGAGGTCCAAATAAGTTCGGCGTTATCCGCCTGTTTTGGCAAAACAATTGCTTTTATTTGACGACGTTCTCCTGTGTACAACGTTGCTTTTTTAGTCTTTAAATTCATGGATGTTACTGGTATTGGATGCCATTCAATAATTTCTATATTGCTTTTAGTGGTCATTCCATTAGCTTTGCTCGTCGCGGTAATAATCGCCGATTGATTGGGGTTTCCATGCGCGGAAACAACACCGTTTTCATTAACGGTTAAGACCTCTTTATTGCTCGAAGACCATATTACATCGTTATCTGCATTTTTTGGCATTACCGAGAGTAAAAGAGGGGTCTTTGTTCCTTTTCGAATTTTTAGAGATTCGATAGCTAGTGTTTCAGGGTCTAACTTATCGGTATCATACATGACATTCGCTAATTTATCTTTAAAAACAACAGTTTCTCCATTTCGCCATCGTACCTGTATTTGTTTTATTTGCTTTTCTTCTCCAAGTCCGAAATGGACAATATTCATTAAGCTTTGAGAAAAGATTTCTCCTGCTGAACCCACACGTTTTCGGTATTCATTATGCTCAGTTTTTAAGATCACTTCAGCAGAAATAGGGTCGATATTAGATTCTGGCGAATACCCCACTTTAACCATTGCAAAATTGCCAGCTGCTTTAGTTTTGTTGGCATATAAATACCATTCTCCACCTTCGCTACCATTTAGCAAATCCATACGCCCATCTAAATCAAAATCAAAAGCCTGTCCCATATCGCCATTACCAGGACCACCAGAGTCATTAGCACCGTGCATGGTTACTGTTTCGAAAGACTGATTGCCCGTATTAAGGAGCATAAAATCGGACACTCTTTGTCCAACGCGTCCCCAGCGGTAAACAAACAAATCTTGATGGCTATCATTGTTAAAATCACCTGTAGTAATCCCAAGAGCATTGCCTCCTAACGGAATGTTCCAATCCTTTGAAACGTCACTAAATTGATGGTCATCATTTCGAAGTAAAACATCTTCATGGTTTCTATTTTGCGGCACAAATGAAGGCGAAACACTAGAGACTCCAGAAAGACTAAATCGGTACTGCCAAAAGATATTATCATTACGAACAAGGGCGGCTTTCCAGCGGTTATTCCCCGTATAGCCTAAATAAAAACCATTTTTAGAAATATCGTTGGGCCAACCTTCAGCCATTTCTGGTGTAAATTCCAGTTCTTCTCCCGAGGTTACAATTTTTGGATTTTTATTTTTTCCTAAAAAAATAGGATAATCTTTGGTGAGAAAAGCCCCTTGCGCTAAATAATAATATTTATGCAGTTTAAGCGCGCCTTCCGCAGTAAAATTGAAAGCATCTACATTTTTATACCCTCTTGTTTTAATGGCTAATTCTTTTGTTAAGGGGTTAAAATCGAGAGCAGGTGTTTCTCCTTCTCCATGTTCGAAAAGCTTACCCCGAGCTAGGTAGAGGTCTAAATCACCATCATTGTCAATATCGATATCTGTCATCCCCATAACTTGGGTTAACGAACGAAGGTGTTCTGGAATTAAAGTGGTTACTTCGGTAAAACTAAAGTCACCATTTCCTTTCCATAGTGTTAACGGACCGTAAAGGATAAGATCATCAATGTTATCATTATTAAAATCGGTAACTAAAACACGCGATTCTTCGACATCTTCAATGCCTTTTACAGACACGTATTCAAATTCCCCATCCCCCTTATTTTTATAAAAAAAATGTTGCGGTTTGTCCTTTTTAAGACTTGCTTCATTGATAAGCATTAAATCGAGATCACCGTCCAAATCCAAATCAATCCATCTCGCACCACGCCCTCTGCCGCCTTTATTTATATTTACATCACCCGTGTATCTCACTAGTGTGTTGTTATCATTGAGATAAAAATTGGCTCTGGAAGGATTTTTACCATTACCACCGCCTTGAGTTAAAACAAGGTCAAGGTCGCCATCATTATCATAATCACCAAGCGCAGTGCCATGTAAATCATGCTTAAACCATCTAGAAAGGTTTTTGTCATGTTTTGTAACTGTACCATTACCATTGTTCCAATAGAGTTTGCTGGTTTCAGCATTGTGATTGTTTACAATAAAATCGTAGTCGCCATCATTATCGATGTCTGCAATAGAAGGTCCTCCATATTTTATAGAACTCACTTTATCTATGCCTGCTTTTATTGAAATATCTTCATAAGTTGGAAGTTTTAGTTTAGGAACGTCTTCAAAACGGTAATTATTAATGGTAATCGTTTCATCAAGTGATTGGAATCTAATTTTTACGTCTCCTTTTTTGCGAAATTTTACAACAGCGGTTAATGTTTGAACACCATTTTTTGGAATATTAAAATCATCGATAACAAGAGCATCATCTGCAAATACACTTATGCCGGCATAGTCCCCTGGATTATTAATATTTAGGATCAATTTTTTTGTTAAACTTCCAGTAACCTCGTGGTCTATAGTTATTGGTTTATATGGGGCAACAATCATTGCCTTCGATAGGTTTTTTTCTACACCACATGAGGTCGTAGAAAATAATAAAACTAGTAAAAAAAAACCAATAAAAAATCGTAGCATACGTATAAAATTCAATTTGAAGAAAATAACAATTAACTTATAATGATAAGCGCTTTCAAATATAGTAATTTACTTGTTTTGCGAGTTGTAAATTATCTAATTATAACCTAAGTAATATGAGTTCGATATAAGAAAATTTATGTTAGTCTGAGACTTATGATAAAAATTTTATCTAGTGCAGGAATTTCTCGTAGAATAATGGTAGCGTTTCTAAAGGACTTTAGCCTCTTTTTAAAACAGTTGCCTTTTCTTTATTAAAAAGAAACAAAAAAAGGCTAGGCTTATGAAAGTTTGACTAAATTTTTTGCTCGATGCATGAATTTCAGAAACTCGCTGTGCTCAAACTGCCTGAAATTATACGGCATCTTCACTTCAAATTTTACGGATAGAAAACGGTATAAAAGACCAGTAAATTTTCAATCAAAAGCCTAATTTCGATACCATTTTTCTTTGTTTCACTTTTAAAAATCACTCAATTTGAGGGCTTTTCATACTAAACCCTTAAATCCAAATAAGGTTAAGCAGCTTATATCAATTTATTTTAGGCTAATTTCAATATTTAAATGGTTTTAATGTTAATGTACTTAATGACATAAAATGAAGTAAATACAAGAAGGTAATGTCGAATGTAAAAACCATAAAAAAAGTATGTTGAAGTGATTTCACCTTTAAAAATATCTAGTTAATCCATTTAACTAGTGTTTAAAGAAAGTTTTTTTTACTTTAGAACTTAAAATTGACAACCGTACGCTTATCATACAACTATACATTGCTACTAAGAAAAATTAAATGACACTATGAAACTGCTATTAAGTACTCTATTTTTTTATTTGCCATTAATCGTTTTATCGCAAACATTTGGTGGCGTGGTAGTAGATGAAGATACTAATAGACCGCTTACTGGTGTTAGTGTTAGACTCATTGAAGATGACAAGGAGCAATTAACCTCTGGTAATGGGCTTTTTTCATTTACAGTAGATTCCAACGAAAAAAAAACACTGCAATTAAATAAAGAAGGCTATGTTTTTGAAGACCTTAGAAATTTAGCGCCTAATAGAAATTTACGAATTACTTTAAGAGCAAAAAAGATGAGTGCGGCAACACGTCGTTGGCAAAACTACCTAAGATCTTGTAATGTTTATAATAATCCAGATATTCCCGATGATGATGAATGGAATGTAGACTTTGAAGAAACGAGTTTGGCAGGAGATTTTAGAGCAGATTCTTTTTACACCAGAAGAGATCCTAGCGCGGTTATTAAACACAATGGGATGTTTTACGTCTGGTATACCTATAAGATCTCTAGAACCTCTACTTATTTTAAAACCAATAATGTAAATGATAATGTATTTCCTTGGGATTATGCAGATATTTATTATGCCTCTTCTCCAGATGG
>CALDCO010000278.1 GCA_937937185.1 uncultured Flavobacteriaceae bacterium | reverse complement strand
GTAAAGCCCGTAATTAATTGCTAAGGATTTAATTGAAGTATTCATAATTTTTTGGTTTTTGTGGTTATATTTGCATTATAGGTATCCAAATATAGTAAAACGTTACACAAAAAAACTGAAATTATTTTTAGTATTAATAGTTGTTCGTTAGCAAAAATTAATTAAATTTGCACCTCGAAAAAAGAATACATTTTTAAAGCGAATAGCGATGAGAAAAGGCATACATCCAGAAAATTATAGATTAGTTGCATTTAAAGACATGTCGAATGATGATGTGTTCATTACAAAATCTACAGCTAATACAAGTGAAACTTTAGAAGTAGATGGTGTTGAATACCCATTAATTAAAATGGAAATTTCTAGAACCTCCCACCCATTTTATACTGGCAAATCTAAACTTATTGATACAGCAGGACGTATTGATAAATTCAAAAACAAATACGCTAAATTTAAAAAATAAATTTAGTTTTTAAATATTTAAAGCCTTTCGATTGTCGAAAGGCTTTTTTGTTTTGTACAATTAAATTACATTTGAGAAGGAGAATCCCCCCGAATGTGGATTTTGAGTGAGAACTTTAAACTTTTAAGCTTAACGATGAATTATATTCTTTTTGATGGTCCTTTTCGTAATCAATTACTTCCATTCACCTATACCAGGCCAGTTGCAGATATTAGAATTGGAATTTTAACCATTAGAGAAAAATGGGAAAAATATTTAGGGATTACAACGACTTCTATTACTGAAGATTACTTGTCTGAAAAATACCCAATGGTAGAATTAGAGGATAATATATTGATTAATGGCGCTTATTTGCCCAATCCAGAACTCGTTGCTTTAATTAATAATTTAAAGAATAATGAAGCCATTTTTAATGGAGATCAAGTCATCGCTTTCTATACTAAAGATTATCAGGAAGAGATCAATTTAAATGCATTTGATGCCATTGAGTACAATGGTCCCATATTAAATATTGAAAACACATGGGAGATCTTTTCTAAAAATGGAGAAGCGATTCGTCAAGATTTTGAGCTACTTACAAAAGATAAAATATGTCAGGCTATTTCAAACTCAAATAATATAATAGCTCCTGAAAATATTTTTATAGAAGAAGGGGCTAAGCTAGAATTTGTTACGTTAAACGCGAGTAAAGGCCCCATTTATATTGGAGCTCATGCAGAAATAATGGAAGGTAGCATCATTAGAGGACCTCTGGCACTTTGCGATAATGCAACCATAAAATTGGGGGCTAAAATATACGGGCCTACAACTATAGGGCCATTTTGTAAAGTAGGAGGAGAGGTTAGCAATTCTGTATTATTTGGATATTCTAATAAGGGGCATGACGGCTTTTTAGGGAATTCGGTAATTGGGGAATGGTGTAATCTTGGTGCCGATACTAATAATTCTAATTTAAAAAACAATTATGCCGAAGTTCGCCTATGGAATTACGAAACTGAACGTTTTTCAGAAACAGGCTTACAATTTTGTGGTTTAATGATGGGCGATCATAGTAAATGTGGAATTAATACGATGTTTAACACTGGTACTGTGGTTGGCGTTAACGCAAATATTTTTGGTAGTGGCTTTCCTAGAAACTTTATACCAAGTTATAGTTGGGGAGGACATTCAGGTTTTGTAACCTACCTTACTAAAAAAGCGTTTGAAGTCGCGAAAGTAGTGATGAAAAGAAGAGGTGTTGAATTTACAGACCAAGATCGGGAGATTTTAGAATTTGTCTATGAGGAAACAAAAAAATACAGACGCAATAGCGATTAATGAGCTTAAATAAATCTTCACTTTAGTTTAATTACTGTACTTTTTATTCCAAATAAAAAAATGCCCTTAAATCGCTCTGTTTTTTTAGCGCGTTTTAAAAACGAGAACGTCGAGAGGGTAATAAAACACAACTTTTTCCTGTTTTAGGTAAAGTAGTTCCAGATAGAATAAATTTTTCAAAACACTTACGACATTTAAAAAAGATCTTTTTTTTAAAAGTAATTTTTGAGTTCAGTTATGCCAAATTATAAAAAATGAGCGGCTCAAGATCACAGTCATATCAATAAGTTTTAAAATACTGATAATTAGAATTTTAATATATTTTTAAGAAAAATACAGTATTTTTTGCTATCTGTTTATAAAAGTTTATATTTATCGAATTCTAATTTGTTATTAATTAGTTTTCGTTCCATTATTTTGATTGTGTAAGGAATGTTACTATAAAAAAGTTAGAATTGGATGTGATAATTTTTGTGTAAGTCACATCTTTGTGTATATGTGTTGCTATTTTTTTCGAATTGATGGACTTTATGAAATGTTATTTTTATAGGCCTATCATTGAAAGGATGTAAAAGCTATTAGAGACCAATTAATGATTATTTTATTTAAGAATAAAGTTTATTTTTTAGTGATTTTTACTGTTGTATTATTAATAGATATAACGGTTAAAATTTTTCTTGAAGAATTTCCATATAGATATATTTCTAAACCCATAGTTTTATTTCTTCTTATTGGACTTTATTTAATTAACAATAAAGAGTCTCATAAAAATAAATTTCTATTTGTCTTACTGGGCCTAGTAAGTTTTTTAATTGGAGACTTATTCATAATTAATCATACTACTAAAGTTTTCTTTATTACTTCTATGTTGTTATTTTCTGTAGGGAAATTGTTTTATTGTTTAAAGTTTACAAATACTATAGATTTTAATATGAGTAGATTAACGCCTTTTTTAGCGGTTTGTTTCCTCTTGGTCGTGGTAATATTTAGACTTATTTATGAAAATTTAGGCCATTATTTAATACCTTTTATCATATACTTTTTTGTATCTCTTGTTCTTGCCTTATTTAGTTTTTTAAGAAAAGGCGCCACTAATATTGAAAGCTATAGGATGGTGTTTTTAGGGATACTATTTTTTTTAATATCTGAGGTAGTAATGGTATTAAAAACGTTTTATCATGAGATCATTTTTCAAGATTTTTTAATAATGTTCACCTATGGATTTGCACAGTATTTTATTATAAATGGTTTATTATTAGAGTATAAGATTAAATAATTAAAAAAAATATAGTAACTTGCCATTCTATAGTTCCCCCAAATTATATGAACAGATTTATAAAGCATTTAACATACTTCTCCATTATCTATATTATAGTGTTTGTAATAGATACCTATGTTAAGGTTAATATTGCAGCTTTTCCTTACAGGTATATTACCAAAACATTACTAATTCTAAGTTTATTATGTTTCTACGTTTTATATAATAAAGGGTTCAATAAAAGTAAAAATAGGTTAGTTTCAGTAGCTCTGCTGTGTTTTGTTATTGGCGATTTATTTTTAATTGGTAGCAATAGTAGTACAACCATTCGATTTGTTATTGGTGTGGTTTTATTTGCTATTGCAAAAATATTATATGTGATTCGCTTTTCAAATAAGCATGATTTTGAGGTTTTTAAATTGTGGCCTTTTTTAGTCTTGGCCTTTACTTTTACTTGTGGATTAATGTTAATGGTACATAAAAATTTAGGAAATTATTTTATACCCACTTTACTTTATTCATTTATTGCATTCATGTTATTTTTGTTTGCTTTTTTGAGAAAAAAAGCAGTAAATGTAAAAAGCTTTAGGCTAGTTATACTTGGTGTTTTATTGTCATTCCTTTCAGATAGCATTACAATACTAAAAGAATTTTATGACCCTAATGTGTTGTATAATCATTATTCTCTCATGTTTTTTTATGGGATGTCTCAATATTTTATAGTAGTAGGGCTCTTATTTGAACGTAGCCCCGATACATTAAATTTGAATAAGAATTTAGTATGAAATCTAAGCGCCTAAATATAAAAGTAAGTAAACGCTCTATCTTTACTAATATTAAAGCATTTAGTGTTTTGTATTTTGTATTGCTATTACTCCATCTTGTTCTTAAAGCATTAGACATAAAACCATTAGTTTCGTCTTTAATCACTAAGCCTTGGTTCCTTATTTTTTTGATCATCTTTTACATCAATCACGCAGCAAACAGAAAAGCAAAAGATTTTAAACTTATATTATTAGCATTAGTTGCATTTTGGCTAGGCGATATGGCATTAATATTTGTTGAGAACACCATATTTTTTAATTTAGGAATTCTATTTTTTATTTTTGGGAAACTCCTATATGGAATAAGATTTTCAAACACAAAAGATTTTCAAATACAAAAGATTTTCCCATTTCTATTACTGTGCTTTTTTTATATCGTATTTATGATGAATTTTTTGCATTTAAGTTTAGGCGATTATTTTTTCCCAGTATTATTGTATTTATTTCTTTCAATGATTGTGGGTTTATTTGCTTTTTTAAGGCAGTATGAAGTGGATAAAAGAAGTTTCTTATTAGTATTTATAGGGGTATTGTGTTCTTTTGTATCTGATAGCGTATCGATTTTGGAAGCTTTTTACCACCAAATTCTAATTACAAAATTTAATATTGTGATGTTGTTTTATGCCATTTCGCAGTATTTAATAGTCATGGGAATTGTTCTTGAGAAAAAGAAAAACTAAGAGATAAATTTAAATAAAGAGTTGTATTTAGTTTTTAAGGGGTGTTTTATATATTAATAATCACTGTTAGAAGGTTTTCTTTTAATAGCGATGAGTAAGTTTCTTATTTAGAATTGCTATAGTAATAGAAAATGAGATTAACAACGCCCCAATATGAAAAAAAGTTAATTAAGTAAATTGAAGTTATTTAGAAACGACATATTATTTTCGAGTGTCTTTTTCTTACTACTTGTTTTAGATATTGTGGTAAAAAACAATAGTGATGATATTTTATACAGAGTGATTACTAAAACAAGTCTTATCATTTTGTTATTGGTGTTTTACCTTCTAAATAATAAAGAAGCTTCAAAAAAAAGTCTTTATGTAGTCATTACAGCCTTACTGTTTTTTATTTGCGGGGATGTATTTTTTATATTTTACACAGACCCTATGTGTTTTGGATTAGGAATTCTGTTTTTCATTTTAGGGAAAATAGCTTACGCCCTGAGGTTTACTAATAATCATGACTTTGAGTACAAACAGTTGGTGCCTTCTTTATTATTTCTTTTTATTTACATGACCATTATCATGGCATTTGTTCAAAAGAACTTGGGACCTTATTTTATACCGGTTTTAATCTATTTATTTGTGGCTTTAATGGTTAGCCTGTTTTCTTATTTACGGTATAATGCCGTAAATAGAAAAAGTTTCTGGATCGTTTTTATTGGGGTGTTTTTTTCAGTACTGTCCGATACGATATCAGTATTACAAGCCTTTTATGATGAGGATTTTGGCTACCATGAAATTACTATCATGTTGTTTTATGGTATTTCGCAATATCTTATTATTAAGGGTGTCGTTTTAGAGCGAAACCCTGAATTAGAAAGTAAATAACGATTTTTAGTCGCTATAAATAATAAAAGCCAATGTCGTTTTAATCGCTAGAGATTTGTTTTTTTACTCTTTTTAAATCCAATAAATTAATGGGGTTAATCCCAAGTCCAGAAACTTCTTTTCTAGTAAAACGAACCACTTCGTCATAAAAAAGAGGCACCACTGGCGCTTCTCTCATAACTAACGAATCCATTTTAGAATAGAGTAATTCTCTTTTGTCAAGATTTGTTTCATTAAAAGAAGCTTTATAATAATGGTCAAATAATTCGCTTTTAAAATGCGTGTAGTTAGGCCCTTTCGGGGCAAAGTTTTTACTATAATATAGCGAAAGGTAATTCTCTGCATCTGGATAATCGGCAACCCAGCTAGCCCTAAAAATATCTAATTTTCCATTCGCTTTGGCTGTTTTTAAAGTGGCAGCAGGAATGACTTCTACATTTACTAACAATCCTATTTTTTGCAATTCTCTTTGTATGTATTCACAAAAGTTTAGGTAATTACTAATTGTTGTAATTGTAATTTCTGGATTTGTATCTCCTGTTTCTGTTTTGTATTGGTTTATAAGTTGTTTGGCTTTTTCTGGTTGATAACTAAACCCTATGGTCGAGTTATGACCAGGAAGCCCTTTAGGGATAAAACCACCATTTGCAGGAATTCCAATGCCATTTGTTAAATAAGTAATCATTTTTTTTCTATCAAACCCATAATTTATAGCGGTTCTCAATAATTGAGATTGAATATTTGGGCTTTTGGTATCTAAATAAAAAGCCAAATACTCTGTATTTAAATAAGGCCCTCTAATCATGTTTACGGACTTAGCGTATTTATTTCGTAACACGCCTTTGGCAGTTAATATTTCATCTTTATAAGAGGCATCTAAACCCGAAACAAAATCAATATTACCCTGTGCGAATTGTAAAAATTCACTTTGTTTATCTGGAAGAAAAGTAATGGCTACAGCTTCCAGATAGGGCAAAGGTTTACCATTTTGGTCTTTTTCAAAGTAGTTGTTATGGCGCCTAAAAACAAGTTTTATATTCTCTTTCCAACGTTTAAATTTAAAAGGACCAGTACCTATAGGGTTAGACCTAAAGTCTACGGTGCTTTCTGTTATTTCTTTTGGGACTACAGAACAGTATTTCATCGTTAATAAGCCTAAAAAAGCAGGAAAAGGCTGTTTTAGTTTTATTTCAAAAATACTATCATTTTTTGCTGAAAATGAGTGCACTTTATTTAATACCCACCTTCCAGGAGAAGCCACTTTTTTATCTAATAGTCTATTAAAACTGTATTCAAAATCTGAAGCTTTTACCCTTCTGGTAGAATCCTTTCCAAATAAGTAATGCTTATGAAAAAACACATCATCTCTAAGTTTAAAGGTATAACTTAAAGCATCTTCAGAAATTAACCAATGTTTAGCAATACAAGGCTGTACATTTAAATTTTCGTCCATTTGAACTAACCCATTAAATAATTGGTTAATCGCCCAAACATCAGCATTGTCTTTTGCAAAAGCAGGGTCTAAAGAACCAATATTTTTATGTTCATTGTATCTAAAAACAAGATGATCATTAGAGTCATTATAGGTATTTGTACAGGATAGTAAACTAAGAATAATACAACTAATTGATAAATAGGAGATTATTTGTGTAAAATGCGCATTAAGCTGCTTTATCATATCGTTAATTAGTTGTAAATTTGCACCTTGTTTAAAGAAGTGGTTTAAACTTTTTTCAATTTGCTAAAAAAATGCTTTTTTGAGCCCATATTTCACAATTTTTGACTTCCGTAGCACTGCTATGCAACTAAAAAATTGCTATATCTGGACACAAAAACACTATTTTTCACTTAAATCAAAAAAGTTCAAACCACTTCAAAAAAAATAAAGTAAATATAAAGAGATTTCTTAGGACAAGGAAATGGCAGAACATTTATGAAAAAAAAGGTGGCATTTTATACTTTAGGCTGTAAGCTTAATTTTTCTGAAACGTCTACGATCGCCAGAAACTTTAATGGCGAAGGTTTTGATCGGGTAGATTTCACGGAACATGCAGATATTTATGTTATTAACACCTGTTCTGTCACTGAAAATGCAGATAAGCGCTTTAAAACCTTAGTAAAAAAAACACAGAAAATAAATCCAAATGCTTTTGTGGCTGCCATAGGTTGTTATGCGCAACTCAAACCTCAAGAACTAGCCGACGTTAATGGTGTGGATTTAGTGTTGGGAGCTACCGAAAAATTTAAAATTACCGATTATTTAAATGACCTCTCTAAAAATGATTATGGCGAAGTGCATTCCTGCGAAATAGAAGAAGCAGATTTTTATGTGGGAAGTTATTCCATAGGCGATCGTACTCGTGCTTTTTTAAAGGTTCAGGATGGCTGCGACTATAAATGTACCTATTGCACTATACCGTTAGCGCGTGGTATTTCTAGAAGCGATACTTTAGATAATGTTTTAAAAAATGCTAAAGAAATTTCAAATAAAAATATAAAAGAAATTGTATTAACAGGGGTTAATATTGGCGATTATGGCAAGGGCGAGTTTGGTAATAAAAAACATGAGCATACGTTCTATGATTTGGTTCAGGCCTTAGATAAAGTAGAAGGCATAGAGCGCTTACGAATTTCTTCAATAGAACCCAATTTACTTAAAAATGAAACGATAAATTTTGTTTCGAATAGTAGAACATTTGTGCCTCATTTTCATATTCCACTTCAAAGCGGCAATAATGAGTTGCTAAAATTAATGAGGCGTCGTTACCAAAAAGAATTGTATGCCGAAAAGGTTTATAAAATAAAGGAAGTCCTGCCACATGCTTGTATTGGAGTAGATGTTATCGTTGGTTTTCCAGGAGAAACTGAAGCCCATTTTCTAGATACCTATAATTTTTTAAGCGAGCTAGACATCTCTTATCTTCACGTTTTTACCTATTCAGAAAGAGAAAATACTTTAGCTGCCAAAATGGATATGGTGGTTCCTAAAACGATAAGAGCCAAACGCAGTAAAATGCTACGTGGTTTAAGTGTTAAAAAACGAAGGGCATTTTATGAAAGTCAGCTAGGAAGCACAAGAACGGTGTTATTTGAAGCCGATAATAAAGCCGGATACATACAAGGGTTTACCGAAAATTACGTAAAGGTTAAAACGCCATGGCACCCAGAATTGGCAAACACCTTACAAAAAGTAAAGCTCACTAAAATCGATGATGATGGCTTAATGCGATTTAATTTTATTGATTAAAGTTTTGTTTTTTAAGTAATTAAAGTATATTTGAGTACCAAATCTAATTTAAATCTACTTATAAGATGAAAAAACTTAAAATTTATTCTCTTGCCGTAATTGCGGTATTAGTATTATTTACTTCCTGTACAAATAACGACGATGATACGAATTTTGCCACTGATGTAGAAGGCGAATGGCAATTAACAAGTTTAGAATCTGTAAACCCTTACGATTTTAATAACGATGGGCAGCCTACAAATAATGTCATACTTGAAACCAATTGTTATTTAAATGAAACCATTGTTTTTAATCCAGACAATACGGCAGTGCTTAAAGGCTCATCGTATACGGAGATTATTGCAATGCTCGTTCCTGGTACTACAGACCAGTACAATTATGCTGCGGGCTGCATTAATGAGGAGCGTATCATTACCTACAGTTGGTCGGTAGATGGGAATAACATTATACTTATTAACAACCTAGATGCACGCCCAGAAATTCTGTCCGTTCAAGATAAGCAGTTCTCATTTACTACTCAAGATGCGCTAATCGTTAGAAAGGCAGAAGGTGGCACTATTTTTATTGAAGAAGATCTCAAGTTTACATATACCAAAGAATAATGATTATAAAAAATGAAATGAGTAATAGTGAGATTCTTTAATGACAGTACTCATCACCTTTACAGCATAGAGAAAAAATCAAGAAACGCATTTAAGTTATATTCTTACACCAACAGGCAATAAGCTTTTAAATTGTCTATTTTTTCTGATGAATTTAGCAATTTCAGGACTAGTAGGAACAACACTAAGGTTTCTTTCTTGAATATTTTCAAATACTAATCTTAAAAAATGACTTTTATGTTCTTCGTCTTTAACAGCTTCAGGAAGAATTAACTTAGTTAAAAAAATTTTACGATCTTGGAGGGAATATTCAATTTTAGCAAAATGAGAGTCTATCTTTAATTCGAATTGGCGTAAGAACTCATTATCAACTATTTCTACTGCATCAATCATAGTTTATGTTTTATGGATTATTTTTTTTTAGCTTTACACTGTGCAAAAGTACGAAAAATATTAATATAACTTATTAAGTTTAAAGTTAAATACTTATGAGTCAGAGATTAATACATGTTTATATGATGCCGGGAATGGCTGCTAATCCCTCTATTTTTGAAAACATAAAGTTGCCAAAAACACAGTTTGAAATTCATTTACTAGAATGGTCCATCCCTTTAAAGAATGAATCTTTGAGCGATTACGCAAAGCGAATGACGCTGAAAATAACACACGAAAACCCTGTGTTACTTGGGGTTTCGTTTGGTGGCATTTTAGTTCAAGAAATGAGTAAGCATATTAAATTAAAGAAGTTGTTTGTGGTATCTAGTGTTAAAACAAAACATGAGTTGCCTAAAAAGATGAAATTAGCGCGTACTACCAAGGCTTATAAATTATTACCAACTCAATTAGTAAGTAACATAGATATTTTAGCCAAGTATGCCTTTGGAGAACCCATTGTAAAGCGTATAGAACTGTATAAAAAATACCTTTCGGTAAGTGATAAAAAATATTTAGACTGGGCTATAGAGCAGCTTGTGTGTTGGGATCAAGAAGAGGCACTTCCAGAAGCCATTCACATACATGGAGAGAAAGATCCTGTTTTTCCACATTCTTGTTTGGGCGATTGTATTACCGTTAAAAATGGAACCCACATTATGATAATTAATAAGTACAAATGGTTTAATGAAAACCTACCAAGGTTAATTTTAACCTAAAAACACCTATAATTGCTCAATATTTTATAAATTTATGAAAAACAAATAGAGATGAAAATTGTAAAGAATGTATTAGCAGTTGTAGGTTTGTTTGTAATTGGCGCCATTTCTATAAATGCGCTTCAGGATGCTCCAACAGATGAAAATTATGAGAAGAAAACGGCAAACGATTATAACGTTTATGCCATAAAAATACCAGATTATCTAGAGTTTGCTGGTGAAAAAGTCCCGCTACAAAACCCGGATATTTCAGAGCGAATGGATAAAGAGTTACTGGTGAATACCTATTGGCAGTCTAATGGTTTATTAATGTTTAAAAGGGCTGAAAAATATTTCCCAATAATTGAACCTATATTAGAAAGAAACGGTATACCAGATGATTTTAAATACCTGGCAGTTATTGAAAGTGGCTTAACTAATGCGAAGTCTCCAGCTGGTGCCTCAGGATTTTGGCAAATAATGAAAGCCACTGGTAAAGAAAATGGACTCGAAGTAAATTCAAATGTAGATGAGCGTTATCATTTAGAGAAAGCGACAGAAGTTGCCTGTAAGTATTTAAAAAAATCTAAAGAACGCTTTAACTCTTGGACTTTGGCTGCGGCAGCATATAATGCGGGGAATGCAGGTGTTTCTAAGCGATTAAAGAGTCAAAATGTAAATAGTTATTACGATTTACTATTAGGAGAAGAAACAGGGCGTTATGTATTTAGAATAGTGGCCTTAAAAGAGATTTTATCGCATCCTGCTAAATACGGTTTTAATTTTAGAAATAAAGATTTGTACCAGGCGATCCCCACTTATAAGGTTCTTGTAGATACTGCGGTGACAGATTTTTCTAAATTTGCAAAAAATTATGGGATCAATTACAAAATATTAAAAATTCACAACCCTTGGCTTAGAGAAAAACAACTCAACAACGCTTCAGGGAAAAGCTATTATTTGGACATTCCCGATGCTGGTTATTATGAAGTAAACCCTTAAATAATTTGTCTCGTTAAATCCAATTAATATTTTCTAATTAGGTAGATTATTTACCTCTTCTTTTTTGCTGCCTAACCGAGCCGCCTGCGCCATAATGTTGCTTTGGCATTTGCGCTCTTTTCATATTGTCTTTCATCATTTTTATTTGCTCTTTTAACAGGCCTTGTTTGTCTAGTTTCTGAGCCTCAGCTAATAAATTTTGAGCTTCCATCTTACGGCGTTTAGAAAAAGCTATTCCAGCTAAATTTAGTTTAGCCATTGCTAAATCATGATCCATTGATAAACCTAGACCAATTGCTTTTTTAAAGCGCGTTTCAGCTTCGTTCATATTAGTTTGCGAAACCATGATACCATGTAAATAATGAAAATAACCTTGCTGTTTCGTCACTAAAGCAGACTCTGGATTTTTAATTTTATTGAGCCATTTTTTTGCGCCATCAAAATCTTGTTTACGCAGTCTTAAAAATGCAAGTAATATGATTTCATTTTTAAAATATAAGAATATAAAAATAAGAGAAAGCAGCATAAGCATTATGCCGTTACCTATTTGACTTTCGGTGAATTGCCATATGGCGGTCGCTATAATTATTCCAGCAATTATTAGTTTTATATTTTTGTTAAACATCTTGAATTATTTAGTAAATAGCCCAATTAGAAGTGCATTAAATTTTAATAAACCAGCGGCTAAAAATGAAAAGGACTTTAATTAAGAACTAATTTTTATTTTAAGACTGCAAAGAAACTAAAATTTAATGAATTGAACCCTACAATTGTTAATAACAAAGGAATCACATTTAACTTTTTAGAGAAAAAATAAGCCGTGTTTTTTACGTCTTCCTAAAATTATTTAAGTTTTTGATGTTATGAGATGCTTACAAGCATTTGCGTAATAAAATTTATAAAGAATTCATCAAGCGAAAAAGCAGTTTGCTTTTAAATGTTTTTGTCTTACGTTAAATCTTACAAGACGCTTTATTAAAAAGGGTATTGAAAAGTTTAAGCGACTCAAAAGTTTACTTGCGTAGGCACAAGAAGTTCACTAGACAACAAAAGCTTTTAAAAATTTGCAAAAAAATTAAAAATAAGATTTGGCATATAAAAAAGATGCCTTATATTTGCGCTCAGTTTTAGAAGCCCTCCTAAAAAATAAAAAGAAAGATACATTTCTGTTTAAAAGATAAGATATAATGAGTAAAAGAACGTTTCAGCCATCAAAAAGAAAGAGAAGAAACAAGCATGGTTTCAGAGAAAGAATGGCATCTGCTAATGGCAGAAAAGTGCTCGCTCGTAGAAGAGCTAAAGGAAGAAAAAAATTATCTGTTTCATCTGAAATTAGACATAAAAAATAATGATTAACAATTGTTAATATATTGAGGCGTTACTTAGGTGTAACGCCTTTTTTTATATCTAATATTC
Organism: uncultured Flavobacteriaceae bacterium; assembly: GCA_937937185.1. Classification (GTDB taxonomy): domain Bacteria; phylum Bacteroidota; class Bacteroidia; order Flavobacteriales; family Flavobacteriaceae; genus JAHDGB01. The sequence continues at coordinate 13,036 of CALDCO010000278.1, read as the reverse complement.
ACTATTTTTACATCACTCTAATTAAATACAAAAATGCCAAAAAATTCTAAATTAAAGTCTATACTAATTATCGGGTCTGGTCCAATAGTAATTGGTCAAGCTTGTGAATTTGATTATTCAGGAACGCAAGCTTTACGTTCTCTAAGAGAAGATGGAATAGAAACCATCTTAATAAACTCTAATCCAGCAACAATAATGACAGATCCATCCATGGCGGATCATGTTTATTTATTACCATTAAATACAAAATCTATAATTAAGATTTTGAAAGCACATCCTCAGATCGATGCAGTATTACCTACAATGGGCGGGCAAACGGCATTAAATCTCTGTATTGAAGCCGATGAAAAAGGAATTTGGAATGATTTTAATGTTGAAATTATTGGTGTAAATATAGATGCCATTAATATCACTGAAGATAGAGAGCAGTTTAGAGAGTTGATGCTAAAAATTGGGATTCCAATGGCACCACAGGAGACGGCGACTTCCTATCTTAAAGGGAAGGAAATTGCACAAGAGTTTGGTTTTCCTTTAATCATTAGGGCGTCGTTTACTTTGGGTGGGGCAGGTGCCTCATTTGTATATAAGGAAGAAGATTTTGATGAGTTATTAACACGCGGTTTAGAAGTATCTCCTATTCATGAAGTGATGATTGATAAGGCTTTAATAGGATGGAAAGAGTATGAGTTAGAATTGCTTAGAGACTCAAATGATAATGTCGTTATTATTTGTTCTATAGAAAACATGGATCCTATTGGAATTCACACAGGCGATTCTATTACTGTTGCGCCAGCAATGACCTTAAGTGATAAAACCTACCAGAAAATGCGAGATATGGCCATACATATGATGAGAAGTATTGGTGATTTTGCTGGTGGTTGTAATGTGCAATTTGCAGTGAGTCCAGATGAGAAAGAAGATATTATTGCGATAGAAATTAATCCTCGTGTATCACGCTCTTCCGCCTTAGCAAGTAAAGCTACTGGATACCCAATTGCTAAAATTGCAGCAAAATTGGCTATAGGTTACCATTTAGACGAATTAGAAAATCAAATAACGAAATCGACTTCTGCACTATTCGAACCAACTCTAGATTATGTTATTGTAAAAATACCGCGTTGGAATTTTGACAAATTTGAAGGTAGCGATCGTACTTTGGGCTTACAAATGAAATCTGTAGGCGAAGTTATGGGTATAGGGCGGTCATTTCAAGAAGCATTACATAAAGCGACACAATCGTTAGAAATAAAAAGGAATGGGTTAGGCGCAGATGGTAAAGGCTATAAGGACTACGATCAGATTATTGAAAAGTTAACTCATGCCAGTTGGGATCGTGTTTTTGTGATCTACGATGCGATTCAAATGGGGATTCCTTTAAGTCGTATTTATGAAATCACTAAAATAGATATGTGGTTCCTCAAGCAGTACGAAGAACTGTATTTACTTCAAAAAGAAATTTCTACTTATAAAGTGGATACCATACAGAAAGATTTATTACTTGAAGCCAAACAAAAAGGTTATGGTGACCGGCAAATTGCGCACATGCTGGGTTGCTTAGAAAGTCAAGTATATGCTAAACGTGAAGCATTAAATATTAATCGTGTTTATAAATTAGTCGATACCTGTGCTGCCGAATTTAAAGCCAAAACACCCTATTATTACTCCACATTTGAAAATGATGTAGAAACAATAAACGGAAAACGTTATCCAGATAACGAAAGTATTGTTACCAATAAAAAGAAAATTATTGTTTTAGGGTCTGGACCAAACAGAATAGGGCAGGGGATTGAATTTGATTATTGTTGCGTGCATGGGATATTAGCAGCTGCTGAATGTGATTACGAAACCATAATGATTAATTGTAATCCTGAAACCGTCTCTACCGATTTTGATACGGCTGATAAGCTCTATTTTGAACCTGTTTTCTGGGAACATATTTACGATATTATAAAGCACGAAAAACCTGAGGGTGTTATTGTTCAGCTTGGAGGCCAAACGGCTTTAAAACTGGCTGAAAAATTAGACCGTTATGGTATAAAAGTACTAGGAACCACTTATCAATCTTTGGATTTAGCTGAAGATAGAGGGAGTTTTTCAACCTTATTAAAAGAAAATAACATTCCTTATCCCGAATTTGATGTTGCCGAATCTGCTCAAGAAGCATTGGCTGTTGCCGACCGCTTAGATTTTCCAATACTGGTTCGTCCTTCCTATGTTTTGGGAGGTCAAGGAATGAAAATCGTTATTAATAAGCAAGAGTTAGAAAAACATGTGGTCGATTTATTGAGAAGTATTCCAGGAAATAAGTTACTATTAGATCATTATTTAGATGGTGCAATTGAAGCAGAGGCTGATGCGATATGCGATGGCGAGGATATTTATATTATAGGTATCATGGAGCATATAGAACCCTGCGGAATTCATTCGGGAGATAGTAATGCGACGCTTCCACCGTTTAACTTAGGTGATTTGGTAATGGCACAAATTAAAGACCATACTAAAAAAATTGCCCTTGCCTTAAAAACTGTTGGACTAATAAACATTCAGTTTGCTATTAAAGAAGATGTCGTCTATATTATTGAAGCTAATCCTAGAGCCTCAAGAACGGTTCCTTTTATCTCAAAAGCTTATGGAGAGCCTTATGTAAATTATGCCACCAAAGTAATGCTTGGAGAGAAAAAAGTTGCCGATTTTAACTTTAAACCAAGATTAAATGGTTATGCTATAAAACAGCCAGTATTTTCTTTTAATAAATTTCCAAACGTAAACAAACAATTAGGACCAGAAATGAAGAGTACTGGGGAGAGTATATTATTTATTGATAATTTAAAAGAAGATGAATTTTATAACCTCTATTCTCGACGTAAGATGTATTTGAGTAAATAATAATTTGTTAAATTAATTATAATGTGTTTTTATGATAAACTCTTATCAGGAAAATATTCGTAAATTGGGTAAACACACCCCAAAATAGGTTGTCTTTATCTTAATTATGATTGTTACAAAGAAGATTTTTCAGTTATTGTCTATAACGTTATTCGTGTCTGCACTATCTGCTCAAAATAATGTGTTTGATATTAGTAGAACGGGAACGGTAGAAGCGATTAGTAAGCTATACCAAACAAATAATGCTATTATTAATGAGGTAAACGAAGAAGGGTATTCACCACTCACCCTAGCTTGCTATTATTCTAATACACCTGTTGTTAAGTTTTTAGTAGATAAGGTAGCGTCTGTTAATGGTAATAGTAAATTTGGTACGCCTTTAATGGCTGCTGTAGTAAAAGGGAACAAAGAAATTGTTCATATTTTACTTCAAAATAAGGCCGATCCTAATAGAGTAGACCATAAAGGAACTACGGCGGCGCATTATGCGGTTATGTTTAAAAACTATGATATTATTAAGCTTTTGGTTGAGGCTAAAGCTAATTTTAATTTAAAGGATCAGAATGAAAAATCGCCCTTAGATTATGCGATACTGTATAATGATGAAAAAATTAATCAATTATTAAAATTATAGAATATGAAAAATACTATATTATTCTTTTTCTTGACCATTGTAAATATTTGTATTTCTCAAACATGGACTTCTGGGGTTGTGCAATTCGAACCCAATTTTTCAGTACAGTTTGATATTGATCAGCAAACAGATTTAGTAACCATGACGATGATTTTCCCCCAATCAGGATGGTTTGGAGTCGGGCCAGGTATTATGCGGGGCATGGGCATGGGAAAATTAAACGATGATGCCATTGTTTATAATGCCAATGGTTTGGAAGATAGGAATATGCAGGAAGGGACAGGATTACCGCCTTTAGATGCTTCTCAAGATTGGTCTGTTTCTTCAGACACGACATCTGGAGGGCTAAGAACATTAGTGGCCACCAGAGCTATTAATACAGGCGATCCTGAAGATTTTGTTTTTCCTACATCAGCTTCAGCATTTCCAATTATATATGCAAAAGGAGGAATATTAAATTTTGGATACCATGGTACTGGGCAATATGGAGGAACTGTTGTTAATGTAACCTTAAGCACTTCAGAATTTGAAAATGCATTAAATGATATTTTAATAGCTCCTAATCCAGCATCAAGTAAGTTAAACATTAAGATTCCAAACTCTTTAATTAACCGTGAGTTAACTATTGAAACTTTTAACGTGTTGGGTCATAAAATAGTGAGCGAAACTATTAGTGATGGATTTGAATATTCTGTTAATGTGAGCCAATGGAATAGCGGCTTGTATTTAGTTAAATTAACTTCCCAAGCAGGGTCGATTACAAAACGCTTTATAAAGTTGTAATATATTAGTTTAGCTGTAAGTAGTTCATTACTTTTTTGAGAGACTAAAATCGAAATTAGTTTTAACCTCTTTTGAGAGTTTTTTGCTTACTATTTTTGGTATTTCTATATTATAATCCTTGGTGTTAATAATTAAATCTCCAGATAAGGAAATGCTACCATCACTATTAAGTGCCATGTTTAAAGTCACATTTTTGAGTACGTTTGTTTTTCCATGAAAACTTAAAGTCCCCTCATAGGGAAAGGATTTGGTGCTTGTTTCAAGATTTTCCTTTGAAAAACCAATAATTTTTCCTTTAAAAGTCGCCTTTGGAAACTCGTCAGATTCTGCATAGTTTTCATTAAAGTGTTCTTCCATTAAAGCATTTTTAAAACGGAATCCTTTTACTAAAACTAAAGCAGCGAATTCACCGGTTTCGGTATTTAAAATAGCTGTTGCCGATTCATTTTTTGCTTTAACTTCTTCAAAAGAAGGCACAGAAGCTTCAAAGATTACGGTTCCTGTTTTAGTTAAGAACTTTTCTTGGGCACCCATAAAATTGGTTAAAAAAATGACAAAGATTAATACTATGTTTTTCATAATCTTGTTTAAATATTAAAATTAGTTATTAATGAAGTGGTTTAAACTTTTTTATACTTACTAAAAAAATGCTTTTTTGCTTCCATAGTCCACAATTTTTTGATTTCCGTAGTGCTGCTATGCAACCACAAAATTGCTACGTCTGGTCACCAAAACACTATTGTTCACTTCAATAAAAAAGTTTGAACCACTACAATACCAAAACAAATAATATGCCAATTAATTTTCTAGTAAACCATCAGCTTTCCACTGTATCACCTGATCTATTAAATTTTGAGGAATTCTATTACCTCCATTAGGCATAAAGCCAGTTTCTCCTGGTTGTCTTGATATTCTGCTAATTATAGCGTCTACAGAGTTTTTAGCGTTTTCAAAGTTAGTCAAATCAACAGAGGCACCATTAATTGGTGGGTTTTTATGGCAAACTGCACAATTATTGGAGATGATGGCTTTTATGTTTTCTTCATAAGTAACTTTATCAGAAGAAACATCCATATCATCTACTAAATCGTCTTCACTGCTATCTGAACATCCTAAGAACGCAATGGTAAATACTAAACTTAAACTATAAATTATTTTTTTCATAAGAAGTTGTTTTAAAAATTTATTAATACGTGTTAAAAAACTCTACTCAAATTAAAACCAAAAAAAAAGTCCCCATCTGCCCAGTCTCCTGTAGATTGTCCTAAATAGCCATTCGTATTCATTGCTTGGGCATTAGTAAAGTGCAATTGAAAAACATGACCCCCAGTTTCTAAATCAAAACCTATAGATAGTGGGTTTTTAAAAGGAGATGTTTCAGATCGGTTTAAATGCCACCCATAATCGGCATTTAAAGACCAACGTTTCGTTAATTTATAACGTCCGCCAATACCTAAGGCATATTGTGAATTGTCTTGGCTGTTATCTGCAACAAAATTGTCGTGAAAAAAAGTGGGTGCTAATTCGAGCGATAAATTTTTATTTACTTTTCTGGCTATTAATAGCTGTGCGGTATACCCTAAACGGTTTATAAATTCGAGTTTTGGTAAATTGGCTTTATCTAAGGCGGTATTAATTAATGCCGAATTATAGCTCACTACTGTAAGCGGAAAGCCATTTTCTTTTTGTCTAATTAATTCAAATTTTATGGCGCCTTCATAGATTTTTTGAAAAGAACTGCGTGAAACACTTATGTTTACTTTGTCTGAAATGCCATAGATAAAATTTAATCTTGTTACAGCATCATCTAAGCCTAAAAAGGTATCGAAGCCATTTTTTACAGTGCCAAAACGATGCGCAACCACAAAGGTTAGTTCTTTTTTTGCCACTAGTTTTGTTGATTCGAAATTGACAACTTTTAAGCCCTTAAAAGCTGCTGAGGCATAGTTTTCTGTAATAGTATCATTATCTATTTCGTCTAAAAGGTCGTCTTGAGAAAAGCTAATTAATGGGAAGTATAAAAGTAATAGGGTAAGGTATTTCATAAATGGCTTTAATTTTTTATGCTGCATTGGTCTAGTTTTACTTGCTCTAATAGATCGTCGTAGCCAATACAACGTCCTTTTATTTTAATGGTCTTATTTATTTTTAACGCGTCAGTATTCATGTTGGTATCGAAACTGCTAAAAACATAAGCATCTAAGGTGATGTCTTTTAATGTTATTTCAGTAATATTTCCAGAAACTTCTATAGTCTTGTTTAAATACTTCATTTCGGCCAAAGTGGGGTTTGTTTTAAATTCTTCAATTAAAGCTTTAGAAGTTACTGTGAATTTTGAGGTTTCTTTTTCGATATCTCTATGGTCTTGATAAATATAATTATATCCAAAATAAGCGATTAATGCTATACCAGAAAGGATTAACAACCATTTAGTTTTTTTCATAAATACGCCTTAAAAAATTAATAGAAAATTAAACACAGCAAAGATTAATTTCTTGAAAATACTATTTAAATTATTTTTTAACACAAGATTAATGCCTTAATCGCTAAGGCCAAATCATGACATATAAAATATGTAGTCGAAAAAAATTATAAAACTTTAAAACACTAATCTACATAATTTTCTGGTAAATCTATTTTAACCCTATAGTTTTTTAATTCAGATAAATAATCGGTATGCGAAAAACTGGCATGATCGAATTCTGCAGCTTGTGCTTTTTTCATTTCAATACGTTTTACCGATTTTAAAAAGCGTTTTACTTCAACTTTATCATTTAAAATTAGCCCAGGCACTTCAATTGATTCTCCTTGGTGGTTTTTGGCAATCATTGTAAAGTAAGACGAATTACAATGTTTCTTTTTTCCAGTTTGAATATTTTCGGCTTCTACTCTAATGCCAACGACCATAGAACTTTTTCCTACAAAATTAATCGAGGCTTTCATAGTCACCAATTCACCAACCTCTATGGGCTGTAAAAAGTCTACAGTATTTACAGAGGCAGTAACGCAATAAGTTTTAGAATGTTTTGAAGCACAAGCAAAAGCAATTTGATCCATTAAATTAAGAATATAGCCGCCATGTATTTTCCCACTAAAATTAGAATGCGATGGTAACATTAATTCTGAGATACTAATTTTTGAAGCATCTACCGTAGTATAGGGTTTACTTGTTTGCATTGTTGTAATTTGAGAGTTTAGATTTGTTTTGGTTTTAATTGGCGCAATTAGATTTGTTATAACTAAGCTTAAAAAGTATCACTAACAAAAACATTAATACTTTAGAAGTGTTTTCTCTTTATAAGCATTTTTAGTCTTATTAAATTTATCATTAATTTTTCGATTTCTTTTTTCTTTTCTATTTCCGAATAAAAAAACGCAGTAGATTATAACTTCATCTTATACCTTTAAACCACTTCATTAATAATGCTCATTAGTCTTCAATATTAGCTCGTTTTATAACCGCTTCTGGAAGCGATTTTTTAGCCTTGGCCCCCATTTTCTTTAATTTTTCAACACTTGTAATGAGGTTGCCTTTCCCTTCAACCAATTTATTCATTGCTGCAGAGTAATCGGTTTTAGCAGCCTCTATTTTTTTACCCACACCCATTAAATCTTTTACCAAGCCTTCAAACTTATCGTATAGCGCACCTGCTTGCCTAGCAATTTCGATGGCATTGCGTTGTTGTTTTTCATTATTCCACATCGTATCTATGGTTCTTAAAGTAGCTAATAACGTAGTGGGTGTAACAATGACTATATTTTTTTCAAAGGCTTTGTTATAAAGCGTGTTGTCTTCATTTATGGCAACCGCAAAAGCAGGTTCAATGGGAATAAACATTAAAACAAAATCTGGCGACTCAATATCATATAAATCCTGATAATTTTTATCAGATAATTGTTCAACATGTTTTCTAATAGAATTTATATGCGATTTTAAATGCCTTCCACGATGTTCTTCTTCGGCGTTAACTAATTGTTCGTAAGCTGTAAGCGATACTTTAGAGTCGATAATCATTTTCTTACGATCTGGAAGGTGTAAAACCACATCTGGTAATACACGAGAACCGTCGTTAAGCGTAAAGCTTTGTTGCACAAAATACTCGCGATTTTTTTCTAGCCCAGATTTTTCTAACACACGTTCTAAAACCAGCTCACCCCAATTGCCTTGCATTTTACTATCACCTTTAAGCGCTTTGGTTAGGTTAGTGGTCTCTTTGGTCATTTGTTTGTTTAAATCTTTTAACCCCATTAGTTGTTCTTTTAGGGCCGAGTGTATGCTAATATTTTCTTTTTGAGTGTCTTCCACTTTTTTCTCAAATACTTGAATTTTTTCCTGTAAAGGATGCAATATGTTCTTTATATTTTCTTTATTCTGAAGTGTGAATTTCTCAGATTTTTCATCTAATATTTTATTAGCTAATAGTTCAAAATCTTTACGAAGTTGTATTTGTCGCTCTTCCAATTCTTCGTCTCTTCTTTTATTTTGAGACTGAAGATTCTCATATTCTGTATTTTTACGCGCCAATTCAGTGCTTAAAAATTCTTTTTCTCTTCTTATTTCTTCGCGTTCTCCTTCAATTTTAGAAATGATTTCTTTAAAGTTGGAGAGCTGAGCATTAAAATGTTCGTTCTGTTTCGTATTTTCCTGTTCAGTGAAGTGCTTAAAATTCTTTAGTTGCTCTTGTAAATGAGCATTTTGCGCTTCAAGAGTACTCTTTTCACTTCTATTTTTTAGTTTGGCAAAAGCCAGACCTGCAAGAGTTCCAATTAAAATAGAAATTACTATGGCAAGAATAAGGATTAAGCTTTCGGTCATTTTTTAATACAAGTTTTATCAAATATAATTTTTTTAGCTTGAAGCTTCACTTTTTGTTAAATAAGTTTAAACTACAATTACCAATGTAGAAGCATGTTTGAACAGAAGCAAACTATTTTTGTACCCTAAACGATTTAGATGTTTTGTCAAAAATAATCATGTCTTTAGGAAAAAGGGAATTAAAAACCTCTTTTTCTATAAGATTTTGTGGGGTGTCACTAATAATAGTGTTTTTAGACATGACAATCATTTTATCGCAAAGTTGAATGGCCAAGTCTATTTCGTGAGATGAAAATAATATGGTTTTATTCGTCTCTTTAGTTAATTTTTTTAGCAATTTTAAAATATATGCTTTGTGATACATGTCTAAATGGGTGGTGGGCTCATCTAAGATAATTAAAGCAGTATCTTGTGCTAAAGCCCTAGCAATCATTACTTTTTGCAATTGGCCATCACTTAACTCAAAGCACTTTTTAAATTTTAAATTAATAATATTTGTTTGTATTAAGGCATTGTTTATCATTTCAATGTCTTTTACAGAAAGCCTACCAATCCAATTGGTATAAGGTTGCCTTCCTAAAGCAACTAATTCAAATACCGTAAGGTTTTTTACCATAATAGGCTCGGTAAGTACAATGCTTAATGCTTTAGAAAGTTCTAAGTTATTAAAAAGCGATAGCTGTGTATTATTTAAAAGAACACTACCACTTATGGGGTTTTGAACCTTTGTTAAGGTTTTTAAAAGTGTTGATTTACCAATACCATTTGCACCAACTAAAGCGACTAACTCTCCTTTATCTAGTTCAATAGAAATATGAGAAGCGACAATCGTTTTCTTTTTTTTAGATTGATAGCCTATAGATAACTCATCTGCTTTTAGGATGCTATGATTGCTTTGTGTTTCTATCTTTTTAAAGTTTATAGTTTCTTGCAAGTTGCTTTTTGCTAGTTAACGTGATTTCTATAATAAAATTTACGTCAGTCAGAGTGATTTTCGATAGAAAATTGTATCGAAGACAAGTAAATTCTCAATTAAAAGCCTAATTTCGATACAATTTTTCTTCGTTTCACTTTGAAAAATCACTCAATTTGACGGCTTTTTCATTCTAAATCCTTAGATCGAAATCACGTTAATTAATATTTTTTTCTATAATATATTCATTGCTCATTGTTCATTGTTCATTGCTCATTGCTAATTGTTCATTGCTCATTGCTCATTGCTAATTGTTCATTGCCCATTGCTAATTGTTCATTCAAAAAATCATTTTACGTTTTCTTACCAATAACCAGATAACTACTGGCGCGCCAATTAGTGATGTAATCGCATTGATAGGTAATTTATAATTTGGTAGCTGCGCAATACTGTCGCAAATTAATAGTATTATAGCACCAAATAAGAAAACGGCAGGCAATAATATTTTATGATTAGCGGTTTTAAATACTTGTCGCGCGATGTGCGGAATTGCCAACCCAATAAACGCAATTGGTCCAGTAAAAGCAGTAATAGTCCCTGCCAATAAACTTGTTGCAATAATAATTAAAAGCCTGCTTTTTTTTATATTTAGACCTAAGCTTGTTGCATAATCTTGACCTAAAAGTAAGGTGTTTAAAGGTTTAATAGCGGCAATACTCAATATAATTCCTAAGCTATAAATAATAAAAAAAACGCTTACTTCATCCCATGAAAGGTTACCAAGGCTTCCAAAACTCCAGAAAATATACTGCTGTAGCTCTTTAGCAGAAGTAAAATAAGAAAGCACACTAACAATGGCTGAAGTAATGCTTCCAAACATTAGCCCAATAATTAAAATTGCCATGGTGTCCCTTACTCTTAGCGATACAATTAATACGGTTAATAATACTAAAAAACTCCCTAAGCTAGCGGCAATGACTAAACTCCATTTTGAAATTAAAAAAGCGGTAAAAGTACTTCCTATTAAAGCGAATCCCATAATTAATGAGGCCACACCTAAACTTGCTCCAGAAGTTATTCCTAAAACAAACGGACCCGCTAAAGGGTTTCTAAACAAAGTTTGCATTAATAAACCAGAAATGCCTAAACCAGAACCTACTAAAATAGCGGTAAATGCTTTTGGTAATCTGTAATGTTCAATAATATAAGCCCAAGACGAATTTTCTATGGTCCCAAATACACTATTTAAAACAGTTTTAAAAGGAATTGAAACAGACCCTAAGCTAATATTTATAAAAAAGCAGAGTATTAAAAGTAGCGTGAGTATTAAAAAAGGCAGTCGATATTTAGCTATTGTATTCAAATTAGTTTAGTGCTTTAAAAAAGAAAGGATCGTAATTTTTTAATAATTCAGGATGTGTAATATGAATAATGTCTTGTAAAATAATATCAGGACGCAAAGGGCCTAACTCGAAATATAAAAAGCCCCCATTTGGACCTTTTTGTTTTGTATAATTATAGATTTTACTTTTCTGGTAAGCGCTAAAAAAAGAATAGCCTTTATGTTTAGATAACATGTCTTGTTTATTATCGAAACCTCCAACACCTATCCAGAATTCTGCTTTTTGCCCTGTTTCTAAAACACTTTCAAAATTTAGTTGTAAACTCCCAGTTTTATTGGTGTTTTTCCACAGATAATTAGCGTTAGCGTCTTCGAAATATTTAGCTAAATAACTTTTTCCTCCAGGAACATTCCAGATGTCTTTAAGTAATGATCCAGACATAACAGTTGGTTTTTTTTGCGCTTTTTTTGCTATTTCTACAGCCTTCAAATAATTAGATGCTATACTTTTAAAAATAGAATCGGCTACTTTTTCTTTATCGAAAAAAGCAGCGGTAAATTTAATCCACTCTGCTCTGCCTAGGGGGTGCTGCTCTGTCCAAGCCCCATCTAAAACTACTGGTATGCCAAATTTTTCGATTTGGTTTAATGTTTTGTCACTGCCATTTACAGAAAACCCAATAACCAATTCAGGTGCTAATTCTAAGAGGCCTTCTATATTAATATTTTGATCATTGCCAAGGTCTTTAATGCGTCCTTTTTTAATATTTTTTATTGTTTTTTCTGAGGAAATGTAATTGGTGTTGGGAAAACCTATAAGGCGTTCTTCAATATTTAAATATTCCAACGTAGGAATGGTAGTTGTAGACATAACGACCACTTTTTCTACAGGTGTTTTAATTATTATATCCTGTTTATTATGTTGCGGAATTTTTGTTCCTTTTTTCACTAACAAATAACTAAACGTTTTATCACTCTCAGGCCAAGGCGAACTCACCTTAATTTCCTTATAATTTTTATGTGTTTCAATAGTAAACCCCTTGGCATATTTAATTGAAGTGTTTTCTTTTTGCTTTTCAACCTTAATAGGGGCAGTCATTTCCCCTTTACAGGATAACAGTAGTAGAAAACTCATTATGTAAATCGAAAAACGCATGATGCCCTTAATTAAGCTGCAAATTTCGCCATTTTTTTGTAATGAAGTGGTTTAAACTTTTTTAATTTGGTAAAAAAAGATCCTTTCGCGTTTTATTTTAATTTTAAAAAGTCTATTCATAAGCGAGTTGTAATAATGACAAAACGACTTTAACATAAATTATGAACAGAAAAACTTAAACCTTTGTATGACATACAAAAGTTTAAGTTTTTTAATTTATTGAGGGCACAATTCATAAGCTATGAATCATGCCTATGATGTGTCTAATTTACTCTTTAATGAGTTTTTTAAATCCAGTGCTGCCAGTTGTTTTATCTGTAACAGAAACGAGATACATTCCTGAAGCGATATGAGATAAATCCAAGTTAGCAGTGTTAGAAGTTAAACTCGTTTCAATTATTTTTTTACCCATAGTATCGAAAATATTAATTTCAATATTAGAAGCATTTCCCTTATAATTTATGGTAAGTTGATCTTTTACAGGGTTAGGGTAAAAAGCCAATTGG
>CALDCO010000277.1 GCA_937937185.1 uncultured Flavobacteriaceae bacterium | reverse complement strand
CTAAATTCTTAAATCAAACTTAGATTATTAGAGGTGTAATCCGAGTTAAAGGTATTAAATAAATAGGTTTAAAAACAAAAAACGATGACTTTTAAATAGCCATCGTTTTTTGTTTTTTAAATGAAATAATTTATTTCACTATTAACTTTAAGACCTTTCTTTTACTAGCTTGTTGTAGAATTACAAAATAAAGTCCTGGACTCCAAGAACTCACATTAATGGATTCATTGTTTATTTCATTAGGTGTCGTTGTGTCATAATTTTTATTGTACAATCTTGCTCCCAAAGTATTCAAAATACTAAGCGAGGTATTTTCTTGATGTAATGCAGAGAAACTTACCTGTAGCTTCTCATTTACAGGGTTAGGTTTAATAGAAAAAACTGAGGGTTCCTCTAGGTCACTAGTGCTCAAAATACAATTTTCGGTTTCAACTATTAGCTTCGGTTTGTTTGAATTTGCATTATTAGAAACGAAAGACACATCGTTACCACCTTGATGCACCATGATTAATGAAAATAATTTTGAGTCGTCTGAGATGTTTAGATTGGCAGAATATGAATTACCAGAGGTATAATTGCCAGACAGCGTGCCTACTAGATCATCTTGAGTAGGCGCATTGGACACCGACAAATTATTTTCAGTCCAATTTACATTATTACTTTTATAAATATTAATAACGCCATTACCAGAATCGTTACCAACCGTTAAATTTAAGGCAATGCTTTTAATATTTTTTGTTATCCCAGAGAGATCAAACTTTAAATAAGAAACTCTATTTCCTGCTTCAAGTCTTAAAACATCATTATTAATATTCGACCCACCTTGTAGGAAAGAATCGTCTTTAGGATTAATCTCTATTTTATTACCTGCAACCTCACCTTCACAAATACAGTTACTAGTATACACATCATTTATTGTACATCTATTATTATCGTCGCAAGGTGTTCCTATAAGACGATCATCAAAATCAGGACATTGGTCTATGGCGTCACAAACGGTATCGTTATCGCTATCTTGACCAGAATCTGTGCCTACACAATTACAGTCTTCGTCTATAACATCATTTACGGTGCAATCGTCACCATCGTCACAAGGGGCGCCTTTTTTACAATCTAACATCACAGGATACAATGTTCCTCCAATGGGCGTTTTATTATTGGGTTTAGGTCTAAAATTATTCCACAACGCATTTAAGTCATCTGGATTTGGTTTTACAACATAAGGGCCATCGTATAGTCTGTCATCATTCCAAGGCCTAGCACCATTGTGATTATTCTCTACACAAATGTTCTTATAAATATAATTGGGTTTAGATGAGATGTCGTGCTGTATAGACCAAGGTCCCATAATTGCTACATAAGTAGGGCCTCTACCTGGCATACTTGAGGGCAGCGTAATTTTGTTGTTTTCGATAAGGTTATTACCATCATCACCACTGTGAAAACTAACTTCTTGTTCAAAGTTATTACCGTAAAGTACATTATATTCTACACCGTCGCCTTGCAGTGAAATGTGCCTGTGGTGTGTCACAAAAGTTTCAGTAACTAAATTATGGCTAGAGCCATCTAACAGGAAGAAATAGCCATGAGCACCACCATGTTTATTAAAAACGCCATCGACATACAAATCTCTCAAGGTAATGTGCTTTCCTATACATCTTAAAGAATAATCTGCACTATTTAATATCGTTACACCGTCTACCCAACAATCTGTAGCTTTCATAAACCAGATAGACATGTTTTCATTTCCAGGAAGCTCGTTGTTGTTAACATTACCCCTAAACCATTTATGTTTGGGAGTACCCCAACCGCCATTAATGGTAAGTCTGTAAATGCCACTAAATGAGGTGTTTTCAAATTTAAAAACTCCATTACCATCATCCCATGGTTTAGGATCTTTATGGTGATCATTTATTCCAGAATTTTTATTGCGCCTGTCTATATCCCTATCCACTTGGCAGATCACTCCTTCCCGGCTTTCACCTACAAGTATCACTTTGCTTTTCATGTTAACCTGCAAGTTAATATTGTACGTTCCATTTTTTAATAAAATGGCTCCGCCGCCTTGTCTTGCAACATTATCGATTGCCGATTGAATACCAGCAGAATTAGTTGGGTTTAATGTTAACTTTATATCTAATTGATCAATAAAAGGAATACCACCACGAACACCTGCAGTTTCCCACTCTGCCATTTGTGGATAATTAGGGTCTCTTTTACTCTGGTCGAATGTAACACCAGGGTCTCCTACGCGGAGTTGGGCTTCACTGTAAAAAAATGCAATACAAAGGATTAGGTTGATTAGTATTTTTTTCTTCATAATTTATTATTAATTAAGTTGTGTTTACAAATTAAGTGTAATCCTATATTTGACATCACATTTTTCGATTTACAGTAAAAAAAACAGTTAAATGGCATTAATTTTTGCCTTGTGTTAAAATTAAATTAACACACTTTTTAACGAGCAAAAAAATAATGAGTTAAAAAAGTGATTTAATGCGCCATGGCATCAAAATCGAGATCCCATTTTCCTTGTACTTTTAGTACCTGCTCTATAACATCTCTAACCGCGCCCTTACCACCGTTTTTATGCGATATGTAGTTTGAGTGGCCTTTTACCTCTATAACAGCGTCTTGAGGACAAGTAGGTAACCCAACTACTTTTAACACTGGAATGTCTGGAATATCATCGCCCATGTATAGTACATTTTTAAGATCAATCTTATTTTTACTGAGATAGTCGTTTAAAGGGGTAATTTTTTTATGGGCACCTAAATACACCTCCTTTATTCCCAAGTAGTTTAATCGACGTCGAACCCCTTCGTTTGATCCGCCTGAGATAATACAAATATTAAAACCTTTGTTTAATGCTTGTTTCATGGCGTAACCGTCTTTTACATTCATTTTGCGAAGCATGTCGCCATTAGTCATAATGGTCACACTACCATCGGTTAAAACACCATCTACATCAAAAATAAACGTTGTAATGTGTTTTAAATATTCCTTATAACTTATTTCTTCCATAATTAATTATTTTTCCCGCTTATTGTATTTAGTTGAAATACGGTGTGTCTTTTTAATAGATTGTGTTAAGAGTTCATAAATCGCTTTATGTTCTTCGTTTTCTAATTGTTTTAAGTGTCTTTTAATTGTTTTTTTATCATTGCGTAATGCAGGACCAGTTTGCGCTAGATAAGGCGATAGTTCTTGAACTTTATTTGCCGTTTCAGTAATTAAAGGCTTCAAAATATTAAATTCTGCACCTTGAGATTCTGTTATTTCATGAGCGACTCTGTACAATTGGTTAGTGAAATTATTTACAAATACAGCGGCAAGGTGTAATGCTTGCCGTTGCTCACTATTAATTCTATGTGTTTTATGGGTAATTGTTTTTGCTAGCGACTTAACTCGTGCATAATCTTTTTTAACCAAGGTTTCTAAACAAATAGGAATAGTAGAGAAATCTACAGGTTTAGATTTTGAAAAGGTTTGCAATGGATAAAACACGCCACGCCTGTTTTTTTTATCAATATCGTAAGGGCTGGTGCTTCCAGAGGTATGAATAACTAATTTGTTTTCAAACGGTAGTGCTTTCGACAAAGAAGCAATAGCATCGTCACTAACCGCTAATACATAAATATCGGCTTCCGCTAATTTAGAAATATCATCAGTTATGCTCACATGTTTGCTATAATTTTGAATGGGTTTTATACTTCGATTATACCATTGCGTAACACGAACACCTTCTGCTTTATAAAAGGCTTTATACAAATGAGAAGCCACATTTCCTGCTCCTAATAAAACTACTGAAATCATGAGGCAAAAATAGGGATATTTATAAGAATTCGTCTTTACTTTTTCTATTCCCTAAAAAAGGTTTAACATTCACCACATTTTGAAACTCTTCTTGTTTTTGTAGAGTATATCTTTAAAAAAGGACTTCATCTAAATTAGCGTGAGTTCGACTGAAGAAAATTTACGTTAGCCAGAGTGATTTTAGGTTGAATACGGTATGGAAGACCAGTAAATTTTCAATCAAAAGCCTAATTTCGATACAATTTTTCTTCGTTTCACTTTGAAAAATCACTCAATTTGACGGCTTTTTCATTCTAAATCATTAGGTCGAACTCACGTTAAATTAGCGTGAGTTCGACTGAAGAACATTTACGTTAGCCAGAGTGATTTTAGATTGAATGCGGTATGGTAAACCAGTAAATTTTCAATCAAAAGCCCAATTTCGATACCATTTTTCTTCGCTTCACTTCGAAAAATCAATCAATTTGAGGTATTTTAAGATTTTATTGTATTTTAATTAATCACAATAAGACACCATTTATAAGGGTATCGATAACAGATAACAAAATTGCTTTAAAACACGCATTGTTAAAAGTCTAATATCATTTTTGACATGGCCTTACAGGATTTTAAGACTAAAATTAATTAGAGTTCAATAAGGTTCGCAAATGTTAATTAAGCGAAATAAGAATGCTAAAATTAATGCGCTTTATTATTGAATAATGAGTTTGTTAATAATTGAATTCCCTTCTTGCGTAAATGTATTTACAAAATAAAGTCCTGAAGCGAATTCAGAAATGTTAACCTTATTTGAGTTAGATTCTTTTATTAATTGTCCAAGTTTATTGTAAATAACCAACTTTTTAAAGCTATTTTGCTTTAGGGAAACGGTAATAAAATCCGAGGCAGGGTTTGGACTCAGTGTTGCAGTAATACTATTGGTTTTCGGTGTGGAGAGTACCACGCCATTAATTTTGTAGGCGGCAATAACAGGGTTTCTAGAAAAACGGCTATTTACTGCACCACCATCGTATATGGAAAGGTATAACAAGCCTGATTCAGAATCATAAGTTCCTCCTACAATAGAATGAAACTCTGGTGTTTTTGAATAAGCATCAGTTTGAAAAGGTGCCTCGAAAACACCGTACGCATACGGTCTTACTTCGTGTGCATTTCGAGACCCATTTTTTACTTCAAGAAAATCATTAACATCCCAAAGCCAATAATAATTATAATTGTCATTAGCATCATATGGACATGGTCCAGGACAAAGATTCTCATTATTTTGAGTGGCTTTATACCCAATACCAGAATCATGCCCTCCAGACGAGCCTATGGTTAGGTAGGTTCTCGTACCTGGAACAATAAACCCATAACTTGCTTGAGAAATTTCTGTCCATAAATCGTTTTTTCCAACTGTCGCATCAGCATCTTCGTAAGTATGACCAGAGCCAGTATCTCCATTTACTTCGGTAAGATTATAATTTGCATTATCATAATGCAAATACTCGGCATACATTGGTTTAGATAAATCGAAATCAAGTACAGGCGTTGTGGGTATTGTATTAGATGGATCACTATTTAATAAATTGTTAGCTTTAAAAATAAAAGCCGATGGCCCCATAGTATGACGACTATTTATAGGGTATTTGCTTGAATTTCCAGCAATGTAGTCTCCTTCAAGAAGCTCTTGCCATTCATTAGGAATTGGAGATATCCATCCTCCAGCATGCGCCGCACCATCAAGTTTGTAATATCCATTGATAGGGCTGCTAGAAATATCAGAAGGATTTTCAATAATTAATGAGGTATGCGTATTATCATTAGGCGCATCATAATATTCTATGGCATTTACAATAAGCTTGTTGTTAATAAGCGTTAAACCAGTAATTTCATCAATACCCTGAGGGTTTCCATTCGATGCTTTATTTAAAATTCTTTTGAAATTTTGTTTGATGCTAGCCGTATTAAGTGCATTTACGTCTGTACTATTAACCAATTCAGGCATTGAAAATTCTGCGATAGCACCATGTACACGATGTCCAGAAAGAAAAATAGATTTGTTGGTATTATCCACGGCAATACTTCCAGTGCTGTAGTTAGCACTAGATTCTCCAAAGTCCTTGTCAGGAATTATAAAAGCGCCTTGGTATTCTAATTGATCTATCTGTGCTAATGGTAATGTCGTTTGCGCTGTAACTGAATTAATATTAAATAATTGCCATACAGTAATAACTAAAATTAACTTTAATGTTTTCATAATATTGCTATTGGTTTGCTATTAATAGTTGTATGGGGCATATTATTTTACTTCATCAATATAATAATTTTTTATTATTTTATTGTATGCTTTTGGTTGTAAACATAATAAAGTAGTTTAAAGTCACCTTAAAGGCCTTATTTTGTATTCATAATTAAGAGCGATCTCAAACCTTTTTAAAGTTAAAATGGTATTTTCTACAGCAATAAAATAGAGATTTATGGTTGCTAATCGATAGGGTTTATACAGAATAAAAAAGTCAAGTCAATTTCATTTAAAAAGAAGCACTCAAAAGCATAAACTATTTCTATAAAATAAAAAGTGCTTTATTATTTTAGACCCTATTATAGATTATTAAACAAACAAAAACAACTATCTTTACGCAAGTTTACATAAGGATATAATATGCAGAATAAAATCGTTAAAATTCTATTTTCTACACGACTTACAGCGACCTTATTTATTATTTTTGCGGCTTCTATGGCCATTGGTACTTTTATGGATTCTGGGCAAGACACTTCTCCAACACCTTATTCACGCACATTAATATATAATACTTGGTGGTTCGAAGGGATAATGGCGTTCTTTGTCATTAATTTTTTTGGAAATATTTTTCGCTTTCGACTGTATAAAAAAGAAAAATGGGCTACTTTAATATTACACCTATCCTTTATTTTTATACTACTAGGTGCTTTTATTACCCGCTATATTGGTTATGAAGGGATGATGCCTATTCGTGAAGGTGCTTCTGAAAATGTTTTCTTATCTCAAAAAACCTACATTTCTGGATTTATAGATGGTGATTACAAGCGAAATGGTGTGGCGATGCGACGGCGAATAGCGGAACCTGTTGATTTTTCTCCAAGATTAGATAATAGTTTTAATATTAAGACCGATTATAATGAACAACCCGTTACTATTAAACTTGAAAAGTTTATTGCTGGTGCTGAAGAAGATATTATTCCAGATGAAAACGGAGAAGCGTATCTTAAAATAGTTGAAGCAGGAGGTGGGCAACCTCATAATCACTTTTTAAAAGTAGGAGAGGGGCAATTAATTCATAACATTGTCTTCACGCTAAACAGTCCTAAAAAAGGGGCGATTAATATTACTAATAATGAGAATGGGCTATTTATAGAATCTCCCTTTGAAGGCGAATATTTACAGATGGCCTCGATGAAATCTGGAAGACTTGTTAAAGATAGTATTCAGCCATTAATGCTACGATCCAGATACATTATAGGCAACATGCAAATGGTTTTTCCAAAGCCAGTGATTAAAGGTAAGTTCGATCTTGTTAAGAAATCGAGAATATTAAAAAATGATGAAGATGGTATTGTGCTTAACGTGACCAGTAAAGGTGAAACAAAAAAAGTAAAACTACTAGGTGGTAAAGGCGTTAATAATGCCTACAAGCAAGTTGAAGTAGGCGGATTAAAAATGGGCTTTGCCTATGGCTCTAAAGTATTAGATTTACCGTTTAGTATAAAGCTTAATGATTTTGAAGCAGAACGCTATCCGGGTACTGAAAAGAGATACTCAGCATTTTCGAGTCAGGTCACTGTTGAAGATAAAGAAAAAGGAAGTTTTGATTATAAAATATTTATGAATAATGTTTTAGATCATCGCGGATATCGTTTTTTTCAGTCTGGTTTTGATCCAGACGAGAAAGGCACCATACTTTCTGTAAATTATGATTATTGGGGCACTTGGTTTACTTACTTAGGGTATTTCTTATTGTATTTTGGGTTAATGGCCATTTTGTTTGATCGACATACACGTTTTGCTGATTTAAAACGCAGTTTAGAGAAAGTGAAAGCTAAGAAATCGAAACTAACTACTATTTTACTTTTCTGTTTTGCGCTTTTAGGAGTTGCCCAAACACCACATTCAGAAAATGATGGTCACGACCATACCAAAAGAACGATTAGTAAAACTCAGGTCGATTCTATTCTTAAAATGAATATCACCCCCAAAACCCATACCGATAAATTTGGGCGTATGGTTATTCAAGACGTGGGTGGTAGAATGATGCCTGTAAATACTTATGCATCAGAATTATTGCGCAAACTTAGTAAAAGTGATGCGTACAGTGAATTTGATGCAAACCAAGTGTTTTTAAGCATACAAGAAAGCCCCTTATTATGGTATAATGTGCCTATAATTTATGTGACTCCTAAAAAAGCCGATTCGATAAGAACAATTATTGGTTTACCAAAAACTGAAAAATATGCCACTTTAGCTCAATTTTTTACAAACGAAGGGATTTATAAATTAAGCCCCTATTTAGAAGAAGTTTATAAAACTGAAATACAAACGGGATTAAAAAAAGAATTTAAAGACATCGATGGTCGGGTTAATTTACTTTATAACACTATAGAAGGCCGTTCTTTAAAAATTTTCCCAATTCCTAATGATGAAAATAACAAATGGATTTCTTCAATTGAGTATAGAAAAGATAATTTTAAGGGCAAAATAAAAGACACCACTTACGCTAGTTTTGTTAATGCAGGTTTTAAATGGTACCTCTATACTTTAAACGAAGCCAAGAAAACAGGTGATTTTAAAGAAGCTAACAAACTGTTGGAATCATTCAAGAAAACACAAGTTAATCTTGGTTCAAAGGTGATGCTTAGCGATAAAAAAATAGATACAGAGATTAAGTATAATAAATACGATATTTTCAAGAAACTCTTTAGTTGGTATATGTATGCTGGAACTTTTTTATTTATTATTCTAATCGTTCAAATATTTAAAAATCAAAGTAAAGGCATTAAAATTACCATTACTGTATTTAAAGTTATTATTCTATTATTGTGGCTATTGCATACCATAGGCTTAATAGTAAGATGGTATATTTCTGGTCATGCCCCATGGAGTGATGCTTACGAGTCTATGATTTATGTCGCTTGGTCGACCATGTTTTTTGGCTTGGCTTTTGGTCGAAAAAGTGATTTAACTATTGCAGCGACCGCTTTTGTAACGTCTATGATTTTAATGATTGCACATTGGAATTGGATGGATCCTGCCATAGCCAATTTACAGCCAGTACTAGATAGTTATTGGCTAATGATTCACGTTGCGGTTATAGTAGGAAGTTATGGGCCTTTAGCTTTAGGGATGATACTTGGCATTGTAGCATTAGTTTTAATGATTTTGACTACTGGCGGTAATAAGAAAAAAATGCTCTTAAATATAAAAGAGCTTACTATAATTAATGAAATGTCTTTAACTGTGGGCTTAGTCATGTTAACCATAGGAAATTTTCTTGGTGGGCAATGGGCTAATGAAAGTTGGGGGCGTTATTGGGGTTGGGATCCTAAAGAAACTTGGGCACTTATTAGTATTATGATATATGCCTTTGTCATTCATATGCGATTGGTTCCTGGTTTGCGTAGCCGTTGGGGATTTAACTTAGCCTCCATTATTGCTTTTTCTAGTATTATGATGACTTATTTTGGTGTGAATTTCTATCTGGCAGGATTACACTCATACGCCAGTGGTGACCAAATAGTAAGTGTTTATTTTATTATTGGCGCATTTACTATTATTGGGGTACTAGGTTTCTTTGCCTATCTAAAACACAATAAATATTATAGAAAATAACTTAGATTAATTTATAATTTTAATCATGACTTTTTTTAAAGAATTCAAAGAGTTTGCTGTTAAGGGCAATATGATGGATATGGCCATAGGTATTATCATTGGGGCCTCGTTCAATAAAGTGATTGATGTTTTAGTGAAAAAAGTACTAATGCCTCCTTTATCATTAATGACCAATGGGGTAAATCTTCAAGATAAGCGCATTATTCTTAGGGACGCTATTACTAATAATGAAGGAACAACAATAAGCGATGAGGTTGCAGTTCATTATGGGAGTTTATCTGAAGCTTTTTTAGATTTTTTCATTATTAGCCTTACCATTTTTATTGT
>CALDCO010000276.1 GCA_937937185.1 uncultured Flavobacteriaceae bacterium | reverse complement strand
CCAAAAATCGCAGATTACAAAACCAGTAAAACGGATGAAAACATTAATACAATTCGTCACGGTTTCAACCTTTTGGCAAGAACAAAAGAATGGGAGAAATTAAAACGTGATATTATTAAGGAAAAGGATTTTTGTAATATTGATAGTGATGACTTTGTAAATTCCTTTACGGATTTTCTAACAGAGATAAGCTCTGAAAATGTCATTTCAAAAATTGAGAATTCATTTAAAGCTTTAAAGATTCCAACCAATTACAAAAAGAATTGTGAAGATATTATAACGGCCTTAAAAATATACACAACATCTTTCGATGAATCCATTGAGATTTTAAAATCTCATTGTAACAAATCACAAAAAAAGGACTTAGAAACTATTCTTGAAAGTATTAGACTTTATAAAATAGAACAACCTTTTGTTGCAAACGCATCAAATTACGGTGTACCTCAAAATAGAGAACGAGTACTTTTTATTGGTTGTCGCAAAGACCAAAAGTATATTTCAGAAATTCCTGCAACTGTTTCCGAAAAAGAAAAAGTGACCATTTTTGAAGCTTTATACGATTTAGATTTTATTGGTAATAACCAAGAAGCACATCGATATGAAGAAATTGATATTTATGCTCAATACAATGGAACTGCAAAGAAAATGGCTAAACTTCTTAAAAAAAGAAAAATTGACGGAAAGCCAATTTCCAAAGGTGGAAAATCATTTGCAGAGTGGTCAAAAAAAGGTAGATTAATTAATCGGTTTAAGCCTCAAACAAAGCCCTTTTACGTGAAGAATAGTGAAGGTTTGGAAAATGGAGAGAAATATTTTGACATATTAAATAATCACAAAACAAGTAATCAAAATGAAACCGTTATTGAAAGACTTGGAGTCATTTTAAAAAATGGCAACTATAAAAAAGCGCAACCAGAACTAGAGAAATTAAATCTTTCAACAAACAAGAGAAATTATAATGTTTTAAAACCCGACGAACAAAGTTCTACAATAATGACTATTTCTGACGATTATATTCACTACAATTCCCCAAGATCTTTAACAGTTAGAGAAATGGCACGTTTACAGTCGTTTGACGACTCATTTGTATTTCAAGGAAAACGCTCAACAGGTGGAAATAATAGAAAAACAGAAGTGCCGCAATACACTTTAGTTGGAAATGCTGTTCCCCCATTATTAGCTAGAGCAGTTGCAAGCGAAATTTTAAAACACATCAAGTGAGAAAACTTACAGACCTAGAACAAGAAAAAATAAAGTTACTTACCAAAAACCAAGTTTCTCTTACTTTAATTGAGCCAACCGAAACCGGATTAAAAAAATCAATTATGGATGCCACTGGTTCTATTCGTAGTTATTTGAAAAGTGAAAATATTCACGATTACGAATTACAGCTGCAAGGTACAGAAAGTAAAGTAGTGATTCCTTCAGTCATTCATACTGGTTTTGAGACAATAAAATCACAAGCATCTTTATATCGCCCTTCAACTAAAAAAGGAGACCCACGAATTTGGTTTTATGGCTTAACAAAGATTGCAGACCCAAACGATATTATTGCAATAACGTATTTTGATAGTCAATTTCAGGTTTTCAACTTGACAAAATTATACATCAGAGAATTGATTAATTCTTCAATTCTAAATCCATTTCAAGAGTTAATTAATGCAATTAATACAACTGAGAACGAAGTCGCTTTTGAACTTTTGGCCATGTTAAGAAAAATAGCAAATGCTGGCCCAACACCTTCAATTGTTGATGCTGATACTTCTGTTGGTAGAACACTTGAAACCGCACTTGGAATCAATATTAATTCTTCAAAAGAGCCAGATTATAAAGGAATTGAATTAAAATCCTTTAGGAAAAAGAAAACTTCTAGTAGACAAAACAGAAAAAACTTATTCGCTCAAGTTCCTAATTGGAAACTAAGTAAATTTAAAAGTTCTACAGAAATATTAAACAATTTTGGCTACAATCGAGGAGACGATTTTAAGTTATATTGTACGGTTTCTGCAATTACTAGGAACTCACAAGGTTTGAATTTGAGAATCGATAACGACATCAAGCAAGTAATTGAAAACTCTGACAAACCGGAAGTCGGAGATTTTGTAGTCTGGACATTGGACAAACTGCACAATCGCTTAAAATCCAAGCATAAAGAAACGTTTTGGGTTGAAGCTGAAAGTACAAGGATAAATGGACTAGAACACTTTCAATATAAATTCGTGGAGCACACTAGAAAACCAATTACATCACAATTTGATTTGTTAATTGAACAAGGAATAATTACTATTGACCATTTGATAAAAAGAACAGCTACTGGAAGCGGAAAAGAAAAAGGGCCTTTCTTCAAAATGGAATCCAAAGGAATTGAGTTGTTGTTTCCTCCAAGTGAAAGCTATAATCTAATGGCATAACGGAATTACCAACGCAGAAAATCATACACATTTCCATTCGCATCACCCACGCTACACCAAAACTTTAAAAGGGTGCGTCTTTGCCAACGTTTGGGGCGTATCCACAAAATATCTAGAGCAATATCTAAATTGGTATCGCATTAAAGAAAAACTAAAGTATAGAAATGACAAACTTAATGCATTCATCGATAAAGTGACTGAAGATATAAGCGCCCAACAAAAATATCTAACAATACAAGACAGATATCAAAAAAACTATTATCAACACAGAAATAAACTACAGCCAACAGGCCAATGGCATTATTTTTCTAAGTAAAAAAAGAAAAATGGTATAAAAATTAGGCTTTTGATTGAAAATTTATTAGTCTTCGATACCATTTTATATCGAAAATCACTTTGACTGACGTAAATTTTATAGTGTCGAACTCATGCCATTTCCGACTTAAAATTACTCACTAAAATTTGCCCTTTTTCATTTATGCTTCAAATTAAAATTTAACCGTAGCTAAACTATGCTTGCATTTTAGTTTATGTTTTTCTTTTAAAGCGTTCATGAATCTTCGATTTCTTTTTTTGCTTAAATAATAAATACCTGTATTTTATTTGAGTATTTTTAAATCAGAACTGGTAAAAATAAAAAAGCGTAACTTGCATAACAACCTACGCTTTTCATCATTTAAGAAAATCTTAAATTTTAAATTATAGTTTTATAAATTTAGCTGTAGTAATTTTACTGTTATTCGAGTAAATATTTAAAAAATACAAACCAGAATTAAGTGATCTGGTATCTATGTTCATTTTATTAATATCGCTAGTTTTAGTAATTGTTTTCACCCTATTACCTGTAATTCCTGTAATCTCTACTTTAACATTCTCTAACGATTTAAAATCTCCTTTTACAGACAATTGGTTTCGTGTTGGATTAGGGAAAATAACGAATTGTTCTTTTAAAAACTCGTCGTTAGATAATTTATTTGGTTCTGTTCCAAATACTAAAACACCATCATCGTATACTGGGATGTTTGGACTTACTATTTCTGAACTATCACCTAAACCATTAGCAGAAAAATCATTAGAAATATCGTAAGGAGCTCCATTTTGAGCTTGGATACTTATTTGTACTTCTCTTCTAAATTGAGGATCGCCAGTTGGTGCTATGGGATCTCCTGCTAAAGACACATCAATGTAATAGATATGTAATGGTGCATCCCAAACACGTACAGTTGTTGTGCTAGGCCCTTGAGAAAAATTGGTTTGTATCCTAAAATCTTTTATAGAAAACCCTTGAGAAACCGCTTCAGAAATGTCAATAAAATATCTAAACGATAATTTGTCCGTAATACGAGCTGGCCATGCCGTTCTATTTTGTACTCTAACTCTAATAGTACTTCCAAAAGGGTTGTTGCTATTAAATTTCCCTAAACTTCTAATTTCTTCTCTAGTGGGTGTTTCTTTTTTAGGAAAGTTCGACAAGGGATTTCCTCCAAACTCGCTATACATTCTGGCTAATGCACCTGTAAAAGCGGCATTATAATCGCAAGCCACTTCATTAGCAATAAAATCACCTCTATCATCTTCAAATTGGTCATTAGGAGAAGAAGGGCCTCCTGCCAAAGCACCAAATATCGTGTGACTAGGTAGTAGTGGTCTGTCTTGTAGTGAATTACCCCATGGGCCGTGAGCAGATCGGTGATGCACATTATTGGCAGGGTTATTTCCAAAACCTACCATAAAACTTCTATTTATAGGGTTATCCCCTAAAGCATAGTTAATTTGCCTCACTGCAAAATCGTGGTATTTTGTTTTGTTCGCCTGCGAAATACTAACCTTATCGCTATAAATAAATGCAAGAAGCGACGTGTTTGCTGAATGCCTAAGCGACCCCCATTGCGTTAAATGTGCTTGTCCACCCGGACTATAGGTTACCCTTTCTCCATTAACCCCACTGGTCCAAAAATCTAAATGTCTTTCAGCATCTGCTTTATATTTAGCAGCATCTGTAAGTTGCGATAGTAATACATAACAGCCGTATGATTTATCGTCCCAAGCCAATCCCCATTTGTAAGATTTAAACCCTGTTTGTCCTTCGGTACTTAAATTGTCATAAGCTGTTTCTGCTATATCTAAAAAAGAGTTGTCGTTAGTTGCTCTATACAACCAAGCAGCTCCCCATACCAATTCATCATTAAAACCACTAAAGGATTTGTAAAAGTTAGCAGCATCTGGGATGGATTCAGAGTAAATTCCGCGGTGTTTATCTGCAAATTCATACAATTGTTTGGCATGCGTAATAAGTTCTGAACTATAATTCGGATCAGAATCTGCAAATAGAATACTCGTTGCAGCCAAAGCTGCAGCAGTTTCAGCAGCTAAATCACTCCCCGGCTTACTCGTGTCTAATTTATATGCAGGCCTTGCCTTAGGATAAACTTCTGGCGACACCCAAAACGAATGATCTTCTTGTCCATTTCCTAATTGACCATATAATACGTTTGGTTCGCTATGGCATTTAATGAAGTAATCGGTAACATACTTTAAATTTCTTTTAATAACGTCTAACTGACCACTTTGTCTATAGGCTTCTTCATATTCAATAGCACCCCATGCCAAAACGGTAACACTGTAAGCCATTGGAAAATTAAATTTCACATTATCTCCAGCATCATACCAGCCACCATTTAGATCGAGACCTACATCTTTACCATCATCAGTAGTTGCATTAGCTCTCCAACTTACGCGATTCCAATTAGGTAGTTCTCCAGCTTGTTGGGCTTCATAGAAGAATAATGACTTTTGTAAGGCTTCGCCATAATTAATACTCGTTTGTTGCGCTATTATATAATGACTACAAAAGAGCATTAATAATAGTGTTAACTTTAGTTGATTCTTTTTCATTTTTCAGGATTTAATTAATTTTTTATGTTGTCTTACTTAAGTTCAATTTTATATAAACTTAATGAACTAATATTACACTTATAACTTCTTATGTTTGCATTGATAGGGCATAAGAAATACACAAGAATAAAATTACAACTTAATCCTAATACTAAATAGTATTATTTTCTCTTTCTTTTATCTAAAAAATAACATAACAAGCCCTTTTTATCATAGATGTACAGCAAATAATAATCTTAAATATACAAAATGAAGCCCCCTTATTTAAAATTTGAAAGCAAAAAGAATGATGTTAAGAAGAACTGCAATACTTAGCCAAAAAGCCATATACTGGTCCATTCGAGCTTCAAAATTTAAAGCACAATAGTTTCTTTTTTATCTTTTACTAATACTATTCGTCTTTCTCGATACGTTTATCGCATAAATCATTATTTTACTGGCTGATATTTTCTCATTTTTAAACAGGGAAAAGATAGTATTTCGCAAATCTCATCCCTTTTTATATGCAAAAATTAGCGATTATTTATATTTCTCTATCTTAATAGAATACATGTTGCAAATGCGTTGATTATTTGATAAGTCTTCCTTAATTTTACCCAAAATTTACTAACAAAACATTCTTATTTTAATTAAATGGAAATAAAAAAGGTACTTGTTGCCAACAGAGGTGAAATTGCAATTAGAATTTTTAGAGCTTGTACAGAGATTAATGTTAAAACTGTTGGAATCTACACTTTTGAAGATAGGTATTCGCTACATAGATATAAAGCGGATGAATCCTACCAAATTGGAGATGATAATGAGCCTTTAAAACCCTATTTAAATATTGAAGGCATTATTAAAGTTGCGCTTAAATGTGGGGCAGATGCCATACACCCCGGTTATGGTTTTCTCTCTGAAAACGCAGATTTTGCTCAAAAATGTGCCAATAATAATATTATTTTTGTTGGTCCTAAAGTCTCCGTTTTAAAATCCTTAGGCGATAAAATTACAGCTAAAGAAGTTGCTGTTGCCAATAACATTCCTATTATAAGAAGTAACGACAAAAAGTTAGATAGTATTAAAACGGCATTAAGTGAAGCTAAAAAAATAGGCTACCCAATAATGCTAAAAGCAGCTTCTGGCGGTGGCGGTCGTGGCATGCGTGTGATTAGAAAAGAAGAGGAGTTAAAAGGTGCTTTTAATGAAAGTAAAAGAGAAGCCCTTAATGCTTTTGGAGATGATACTGTTTTCCTAGAAAAATTTGTAGAAAACCCAAAACATATAGAAATACAAATTGTTGCAGATAATTATGGTAATACTGTTCATTTATTTGAACGCGATTGCTCTGTACAAAGACGTTATCAAAAAGTCATCGAGTTTGCTCCTTCTTATGGATTAAAAGAAGAGACCAAAACCGCGTTATATAATTATGCTATAAACATCTGTAAAGCTGTAAATTATAATAATATTGGAACCGTAGAGTTTTTAGTTGATGACGATGGCTCAATATACTTTATAGAGGTAAACCCTAGAATTCAGGTAGAACATACGGTAACGGAAGTGATTACTAATATCGATTTAGTAAAAACACAATTGTTTATCGCCGGAGGCTATAAATTATCCGATCAGCAAATAAAAATTCCAAGCCAAGAGGCGATTACAATTAATGGATACGCTTTGCAATGTAGAGTTACTACTGAAGATCCTCAAAATGATTTCAAACCCGATTATGGTACCATTTCAACATACAGAAGTGCCTCTGGATTTGGAATACGTTTAGATGCGGGTAGTGTGTACCAAGGCGCTAAAATCTCTCCATTCTTTGATTCCATGCTGGTTAAAGTTACTGCTAATAGTAAAACTCTAGACGGGGCTAGTAGAAAAGTACGTCGTGCTTTAGCCGAATTTAGAATTAGGGGCGTAAAAACGAACATGCCTTTTTTAAATAATATTTTACAACACGATACCTTTAGAAAAGGACAAGTGACAGTAAATTTTATTAAGGGCCATCCAGAATTATTTAAATTCAAAGCCCCTAGAAATAGAGCGACCAAGCTAGTCACTTACTTAGGTGATGTTATTGTTAATGGTAATTCTGACGTTAAAAAACTAGACCCTACTAAAACATTTATAAAACCTAAAGTTCCTAAATTTGATAAAGAAGCAGCTTACCCTGAAGGGACGAAAG
Organism: uncultured Flavobacteriaceae bacterium; assembly: GCA_937937185.1. GTDB lineage: Bacteria > Bacteroidota > Bacteroidia > Flavobacteriales > Flavobacteriaceae > JAHDGB01. The sequence goes on along the minus strand of CALDCO010000276.1, from coordinate 15,254 downwards.
ACCGCTTAACCCAATTAGGTCCTGATGGGTTCTCTAAATGGTTAAAAGCTGAAAAGAAAGTACACTTCACAGACACAACCATGAGAGATGCACACCAAAGTTTATTGGCCACTCGCATGCGAACATATGACATGATGAAAGTTGCTGAGGGCTATGCCAAAAATCATTCTGATATTTTTAGCATGGAAGTATGGGGCGGTGCTACTTTTGATGTTTGTATGCGATTTTTACAAGAAAACCCATGGGAACGATTACGAATGCTAAGAAAAGCCATGCCTAATGTATTATTACAAATGCTTATTAGAGGCTCTAATGGGGTTGGCTATACGGCATATCCTGATAATTTAATAGGAAAATTCGTAGAGCAATCTTGGGAAAACGGTGTCGATGTGTTTAGAATTTTTGATTCTTTAAATTGGATGAAATCCATTTCGCCATGTATAGAACATGTAAGAACCAGAACACAAGGCTTAGCTGAAGGCTCAATTTGTTACACGGGAGATATTCTAGATACAAAAAACACGAAATACGATTTAAAATACTACATTAATCTCGCAAAAGATATTGAAAATGCTGGTGCTCATATATTAGGCATTAAGGATATGGCGGGTTTATTAAAACCCTACGCAGCATACGAATTGGTTTCTGCTTTAAAAACCGAAATCAATATTCCTATTCATTTACATACGCACGATACCTCATCTATTCAATCTGCAACTTACTTAAAAGCTATTGAGGCAGGAGTAGATGTTGTAGATGTGGCTTTAGGTGGTTTATCTGGATTAACATCGCAGCCTAATTTTAATTCGATTGTAGAAATGTTAAGGTATAATGAGCGAGAAAACCCTATAAATATTACATCTTTAAACGACTATTCTAATTATTGGGAAACCGTAAGAGAATACTATTATCCTTTCGAATCTGGATTGAAAGCGGGTTCTGGAGAAGTATTTAAGCATGAAATTCCTGGGGGACAATATTCAAATTTAAAGCCCCAAGCTCAAGCTTTAGGCTTAGAAGATCGTTTCCATGAAATTACTAACATGTATGGTGAGGTGAACTCGCTTTTTGGAGATATTGTAAAGGTAACTCCTAGCTCAAAAGTAGTGGGGGATATGGCACAATATTTAGTAAGCAATAATCTCACCGTAGAAGATGTTATTGAACGAGGCGACACCATATCATTTCCTAAATCTGTAGTGAGTTTTTTTAGAGGTGATTTAGGACAACCTGTTGGAGGATTCCCCAAAAAGCTGCAAAAACTCATTTTAAAAGATACCAAACCCTATACTGATAGACCGAATGCTCATATCGATCCTATAAACATTGAGGAAGAATTCAAAGGATTTAAAAAAGCATTTGAAAAGGATTTAGGAAGAGGTGTTGATATTACCGATTTCTTATCCTACAAACTCTACCCTAAAGTATTTACTGATGCGCTCAATAAGCATGTTAAATACGATAATTTAATGAATCTCCCTACCAAGAATTTTTTCTACGGTATGGAAATAGGAGAAGAAATTATTGTTGAATTAGACAAAGGAAAAACACTACTTATTACATTAGATTCTGTAGGTAATCCGGATAAAGAAGGTATGGTTACCGTATACTTTAAAGTGAATGGCCAAGGCAGAAGTGTACAAATAAAAGATAAAGTAATAAAAATAGACAAAGTAGAGAATGTAAAAGCAGACAGCTCAAACAGCAAACACATTGGAGCCCCTCTGCAGGGAATGCTATCTACTATTTTAGTTAAAAAAGGTGAAAAAGTTGTGAAAAATCAACCGCTATTTATTATTGAAGCGATGAAAATGGAGACCACAATTACGGCTACAGAAGATAGTACTATTAAACAAATTGTTTTAAAAGCCGGAAAAATGGTTAATTCTGAAGATTTAGTAATAAAACTAGACTAATACTTTTTTGTTACAGCCTTTTAAAAGCAGTTGTTTTTATTTTGGAACTAACAAGATTTTTCTTTATCGAATAATTGGCGCTAGTAATGATTCCGAAACCAAACCTTTTGCCATTCACGTTTAAGAATTAAAAAGGAAACTTGTTTAGCGAGTTGTAAAGTGTCATAGCCTTCAAGTTTTTTAATTACTTCTTCTGGAACATCGATAATGTATAATAAGTTTAAATACTCGGTAAATTTTTCTTGAATAAGCTCAAATATAATCTCATCAAGAATTAATTTTAAACTCGTAGGTAATACGGCTTCACTCAAATCTAAACTAATGTTAGCGTACAGAAAATCTTTATTAAGCTGAGCAATTAACTTGGGATATAGATTATACGCCTTAGCCTCTTCCACTAAATTTTCGAATGTCGTTGGGAATTTCATATTCATTAAAATTAAACCCTACTCGTTGGTTCGGTTTTTTAAAATGATACTATTTTTAGATTAGACTTTTCTTGTCATTAACTCTTTTCCAAAGGCTCTCAAAATTTGTTTTTTATCTTCAGAAATACTTAGCGTCTCTAATGTGTCAAAGGCTCTGTTAGTATAGATCTCTATTTCTTTTTTGGTAGCATTTGCCGCACCACTATCAATAAAAAACTGCTTAACTGTTTTTATTTTATCGGTATTATCTTTTAGATTAAGGCTAAATAATTGTTGTAATTTATTTCGTTCTGGGTCGTCCAGAAAAGCAGTTGCTTTTAAATATAAAAAGGTTTTTTTATTCTCAATAATATCACCTCCAATTTGTTTTCCAAAAGTTTCAGGACATCCAAAAGCATCTAAATAATCGTCTTGTAGTTGAAACGCGATACCTAATAAACGCCCAAATTCGTATATACGATCTTGGTCTTCTTTAGGCGCTTTAGCGACGATAGCTCCCATTTTCATGGCTGCTCCAACCAAAACCGCTGTTTTAAACTCGATCATTTTTAAATATTCTGGTATTGTAACATTGTCTCTGGTCTCGAAATCAATATCGTATTGTTGGCCTTCGCAAACTTCTAATGCAGTTTTACTAAATAATTTGGCTAATGCTAAAAAGGTTTTCGGCTCATAATTTTCAAATAACTGATACGCCATAATTAACATGGCATCACCAGATAATACCCCGGTATTGAGGTCCCATTTTTCATGTACAGTTGGCTTTCCTCGACGTATTGGGGCATCATCAATGATATCATCATGTACCAGGGAAAAATTATGAAAAATTTCTACGCTTAATGCCACATCAAGTGCTTCTTTATAATTCGCATTAAAAAGTTCTGTAGTTAATAAGGTTAAAACTGGTCGTAATCTTTTTCCTCCTAATTCTAGTATATAATTAACTGGATTGTATAAGTTTTGAGGTTCTTTTGAAATTATAAATGTTTTTAAGTAATCTAAAAAAAACGCTTGATATTCTTTTATGTCTAACATGGTTCAAAAATAATGCAATTGATTAAATAATAATAAACTTTTCTTATCGTACAGCCCTATAAATGCAATAAAAAGAAGCTAATGTTAAGAAATTTTTAAACCAAGGAAACTTTTATTGTTTTTTAAGTTTCCTGTTGTATATTTGCAGGCAATATGGTTAGCGATCAAATTATAAATAAATCAACAGAACTCTTTTTAACTTTGGGTTTTAAAAGTGTTACCATGGACGATATTGCCACAGCGCTGGGCATGTCTAAGAAAACCATATACGTCTATTTTAAAAACAAAACCAAACTAGTAGAAGCCGTTACTTTTAATTTATTTGAGCGCATCTGTGAAGGAATAGACGGGATTTGTGAGACTTCAAATAACCCAATAGAGGAATTATATGAGGTTAAAATGTTTGTTATGCATCATTTAAAGAATGAACAAGCCTCTCCTCAATATCAGTTAAAAAAATATTATCCGAGTATCTATGAAGCCATTCGAATTAAGCATTTTGAGGTCATGCACGAATCTGTTGGAGAAAGTCTTCAAAAAGGCATTGACACTTTGGTGTTTAGGCCAAATATAGATGTCGATTTTATTTCTAGAATGTACTTTAATGGGATGATGGGTATAAAAGATCAGTCTATTTTTCCAAAAGAAAAATTTAGTTCAGATTATTTAATGGAGAATTATTTAGAATATCATTTAAGAGCCATTGTCACCAAAAAAGGATTAACAATTCTCAATAATTTTATAACACAAAATCAATCATAAAAGATGGTAAAACCTATTGTTTTAATTGTTTTTTTAATGGTTTCTTTTTTAGGAGTATCTCAAGAAGAAGAGATGCCTTTTACATTACAAGAAGCCATAGATTATGCTTTAGAGAATAATAGCGCGTCTAAAAATGCCACTCGAGAAATTGAAGCTGCTGAAAAAAGGAAATGGGAAGTTACAGCGACAGGGCTGCCGCAACTTAACGCTGCGATCGATTATCAAAACTTCTTAAAGCAACCGGTTTCAGTTATTCCAGCTATATTTTTTGGAGGACAACCTGGAGAGTTTGCCGAAGTGACTTTTGGAACCAAACAAAATGCAAACGCTACGGCAACTTTAAGTCAGTTATTATTTGATGGTTCCTATTTGGTAGGCTTACAATCCGCCAAAGTTTTTTTAGAAATATCAAAAAACGCAAAAGAAAAAACCGACTTAGAAATAAGAAAAGCAACCATTAATGCTTATGGCAATGTGATAATTACCAACGAGAGCATAAAAATACTACAACGCAACATTACTATTTTAGAAAAAAACGTATCCGATATCACTAAGATCTATGAAAATGGACTGGAAGAGGAAGAAAGTGTCGAGCAACTCAAACTCACTTTACAAAGTCTTCAAAACAATTTACAAAACGCTATTAGGTTAAGAGACTTGGCTTACAAAATGTTTAATATCACTATTGGAAGGCCCATAGAATCGGCCTCTGTCCTCACTGAAAATTTAAACACTCTAACCGATAAAAATGTGGCGCTTAGCCTTCTAGATACAGATGAGAATATAGAAAACACTATAGATTATAGAATAGCCAATAACGACAAGACCGCCAAAGAACTGTTATTAAAACTAGAAAAAAGCAAATACTTACCCAGTTTAAATGCTTTCTTAAATGGGGGCTATTCTGCCTTCGACGAATCGTTTGTTTTTCTAAATAAAGACACTAGATGGTTTGGCTCGTCGTTGTTTGGGGTGAGTTTAAATGTGCCTCTTTTTAGTTCAGGAATGCGAAAAGCTGCCACACAACGTGCAAAAATAAACTTAGACATTGCAGAAGAAAACCTTAACGACACCGAACAAAAAATTAAGCTAGAAATTGCTGCTGCTAAAAGCAATTATCAATATGCCATCGAAAATTACAACAATAAAAAAGAAGCTTTAAGCCTTGCCGAGCGTATTGAAAAAAAGAATCAAATCAAATTTTTTGAAGGCCTTGGCACTAGTTTCGACTTGCGCCAAGCGCAAACGCAATTATATGCTTCTCAAAATGAATTATTACAAGCCATGTTAAATGTCATAACAAAAAAGGCAGATTTAGAAACCGTTTTAAATGAAATCCCGAAAAATTAAACTAATGAAAAACATAATTACTTTACTAGCAATAAGTGTTTTTTTAACATCATGTGGTAAAAAAACACCTGTATTGCCTGAAAACCTAAAAGTGTTAAATACACAAAAAGTAACTCTAAAAAAACAAATAGACAGCTTAAGTAGTAAACTAAAATTGGTTGAAAATAAAATTGCTGAATTAGACACCACAAAACGTTTGGCTGTGGTTACTATTTTACATCCTAAAAAAGAAGAGTTCAAACATTTTATTGAAGTACAAGGTACTGTTAAAGCCAATAAGAGCGTAGAACTACATTCGGAAATGGGGGCAACCATCACCAAAATTTATGTAAAAGAAGGACAGCGGGTTAGAAAAGGGCAACTATTAGCGCAGCTTGATGCAAGTGTTATGAACAATAATATCGCACAACTGCAAACACAAGTTGATTTAGCAAAAACGACCTTTGAAAGACAAGAGCGTCTTTGGAAACAAAAAATTGGAAGTGAAATACAATACTTGCAGGCAAAAGCGCAAAAAGAAGGCTTAGAAAACAATCTTAATTCGCTCTACTCGCAGGCTAATAAAATGAAATTAAAAGCTCCTTTTTCAGGTACTGTTGATGAAATTTTTGCCAAGGTTGGGGAATTAGCAAATCCGCAAGCGCCATTTTTAAGAATTCTTAATTTAAGTAAAGTGTATTTAGAAACTGAAATTACCGAACGTTTTTTAGCAGATATTAAAAAGGGGACCGAAGTAGATATTGCATTTCCTTCAATTAATAAAAGTATGACCTCAAAAATATCGCAAGTTGGAGATTTTATTAACCCCAACAACAGAAGTTTTAAGGCGAGAATTGATATTAACAACAAAAAAGGCGATATAAAAGCCAACTTATTAGCAACTGTGAAAATTAATGATTTTAGAGCTAACGGTATCGTAATACCATCCTATATTATTCAAAAAGACGATAAAGGCGACACCTTTGTTTACACTTTAAATAAAGAGAATAACAAACAAAAAGCAATCAAAACAAAAATCACTATCGGTAAAGAGTTTAACAACCAATCATTCGTTTCAGAGGGTTTAAAACCTTCTGATGTTATTATCGACAAAGGGGCTAAACTGGTAAAAAACAATGAGGAAGTTACTGTAGCACCATAAATTACAAAATGATGAGCGATCTAAAAATTAAAGAATTTAAACTCTCTAGTTGGGCAATTTCAAATCGTATGACTATAGTTGTCATAACATTTATAATTGTATTAAGTGGTATTGCATCCTATATGGCAATGCCCCGAGAGAATTTTCCTGAGATAAATATTCCGCAAATTTATGTGGCTACACCCTACCCAGGAAACTCTGCCTTAGACGTCGAAAAGCTTATTACTAAACCTCTTGAAAAAGAAATTAATGCAATTACTGGTGTCGATAAAATTACTTCAAATTCAATTCAAGGCTTTTCTAGTATTCAAATAGAATTTAATTTTGATACTTCTCCTTCTGAAGCCTTACAAAAAGTAAAAGACAAGGTCGATATAGCTATGGCTGATAACGATTTTCCTACGGATTTGCCAACGGAACCTAGCGTTACGGAGATGAATTTTTCTGAAATGATGCCCATAATGAATATTAATCTCTCGGGAGAATTTTCTATGAATCAGCTTAAAGAATATGCCGAGTATTTAGAAGATGAAATTGAAGAACTTCCAGAGATCTCTGGCGTAGATATTCGCGGCATGCAAGAAAAGGAAATCGAAATTGCAGTTGATTTATATAAAATGGAAGCCTCTCAAATTAGCTTCAACGATATTGAAAATGCAGTGGCCTATGAAAATATGAGTATTTCTGGGGGAGACATTCTTCAAAATGGAGTACGCCGAAATGTTCGTGTTGTTGGCGAGTTTAATAATGCTAATGAGATTGCAAATATTGTAGTAAAACAAGAAAATGGAAACATTGTTTATTTAAGAGACATTGCCAATGTTAACTTTAAAGAACAAGAAAAAGAAAGTTACGCGCGAGAATATTTAAAGTCTGTTGTGATGCTAGATGTAAAAAAACGGGGCGGAGAAAACCTTTTGGATGCATCAGCAAAAATTGATGAAATTATAGCCAACGCAAAGGCAAAAAAATTTCCGAGTAATTTGGTGATTTCAAAAACTAACGACCAATCTAATGATACCAGAACGATGGTTTCAGATTTAGAAAACAGCATTATTTTAGGGGTTATTCTAGTTGTTTTAGTCTTGTATTTTTTTCTTGGGTTTAGAAATGCGCTATTTGTTGGTATCGCCATTCCACTGTCCATGTTTTTATCGTTTTCCATATTAAGCTTTTTTGGTGTTACCTTAAATACTATGGTGCTATTTTCCTTAGTGATAGCGCTTGGTATGCTCGTAGATAATGGAATTGTTGTGGTAGAAAATGTTTATCGTTTAATGGATGAGGGCTATTCCAGAGTAAGAGCAGCAAAACTTGGTGTAGGAGAAGTCGCGATGCCAATTATTGCCTCAACCGCAACCACGTTAGCCGCTTTTTTTCCTTTAATTTTATGGGAGGGTATTATGGGAGAATTTATGAAATGGCTGCCCATTACCTTAATTGTGGTATTATCGTCTTCTTTATTTGTCGCTTTAGTGATAAACCCGATGTTAATCTCGATTTATATGAAGGTTATTCCTAAAAAAGAAAACAAAAGAAGTTTACTTAATAGATTAGAAGATCGCTATGAGCGTTTTTTAAAATTTGCATTAACAGGAAGGCGTCCTATTCTATTTGTAATGGGAACTTTTGGATTATTATTTCTGGCAGGTTTTTTAATGGGCGTTTTTCCACCCAAAACCTTATTTTTCCCTAATACAGAAGCCAAACAAATCTTTGTTTTTCTAGAATATCCAATAGGCACAGATATTGAAGAAACCAATAAAATTTCTAAAATAATTGAAAAAGACATTGAAACGCACCTTAAAAAATACGAAGAAGGAGGTGAGAGTTTTTTAGTGACTTCGGTTATTGGTCAGGTGGGCGCAGGAACTTCCGATCCTTCGCAGGGTCAACAAGGTGGGAATACCCCAAACAAAGCCAGAATTACAATAGATTTTGTGAAATATCAAGACAGACGAGGTGTAGAAACAGAAACCGTTTTAAAAGACGTTAGAGAATTGTTATACGGTTATCCAGGAGTTACTATTGTGGTAGATAAACCAGCAGATGGTCCACCTACTGGCTCACCAATTAATCTTGAAATTAAAGGTGACGACTACAAACTTATTTTAGAAACGGCTAACCGTTTAAAAACGTTTATAAATGACGAAAATATTGCTGGTATTGAAGAATTAAAATTAGATATCGATCAAGGCAAGCCAGAGTTATTGGTTGAGGTAGATCGGCAAAAAGCGAGACGACTAGGGGTTTCTACCAGTCAAATAGGTGCTAATTTAAGAACAGCACTTTATGGAAAAGAGATTTCTACATTTAAAGATTTAGATGACGATTACCCCATTAATATTAGATTACAAGACCAATATCGTTACAATAAAGATGCGCTACTAGCCCAAAAAATCACCTTTAGAGACCAGAGTAGCGGACAAATAAAACAAGTGCCTGTTTCTGCCATTACTTCTGCAAACAACTCTTCAACTTTTAGCGCTGTAAAACGTTTAGATTTAGATAGGGTCGTGACCTTGTATTCTAATGTTTTAAACGATTATAATGCCACAGAAGTAAACGATAATATTAGAAAAGCAATAGAAGGTTTTGAAATCCCTAAGGACATTTCAATAAATTTTACAGGAGAACAAGAGGAGCAAGCGAAAGAAATGGCCTTTTTAAGTAAAGCCTTATTAATTGCCGTGATGCTTATCTTTTTAATTATGGTTGCACAATTTAATTCTGCGACGACGCCAATAATTATTTCCATTTCGGTACTACTAAGTTTAATTGGAGTATTATTTGGGTTATTAATTTTTAGAATGGAATTCGTGATATTAATGACCATGATAGGCATTATTTCACTTGCGGGAATTGTAGTAAATAATGCAATTGTACTTATCGATTATATTAAACTTATTATTATTAGAAAAAAACGTGAAGCGAATCTAGATGAAAAGGAAAAAATTACTAGACTGCAATTATTAGAAAGTATTGTTGAGGGAGGAAAAACCCGCCTTCGCCCTGTTTTATTAACGGCAATAACTACGATTTTAGGATTATTACCTCTTGCGTTGGGTATAAATATAAATTTTAGAACCTTATTAACGCAATTCAACCCTAATTTCTATATCGGAGGAGAAAATGTTGCCTTTTGGGGACCTATGAGCTGGGCTATTGTTTTTGGGTTAACCTTTGCTACCTTTTTAACATTAATTATAGTTCCGGTATTGTATTATATAATTAATAGATTAAAACTGAAAAAGATATAAAATAAAACAGCTTATTTGCTGGGCTAGTTTACCTTTCGTTGAAAATATGACAGCATACTTTTAATTCTACCCCATTAAAAATTCCTAACAAATGAAAAAAATCATTTATATTATTTTTTTTAGTTGCGGTATTACTTTGGGTCAAGAATTCCAGATCCTTATTAAGGACAAAACAGTTCCTGTACCTTTTGCTCACATCGATTTTTTTAATGGTAAAGGCACTTTTTCTGATGATTTTGGAAAATTTAATTTAAAGGCTAATAGTATCGATTCCATTAAAATATCAGCTATTGGTTTTAAAACAAGACATATAAAAACTAGCCATTTAAAGGACAAATCAATAATTTTTATTGAAGAAGCGCTCACCAATTTAGAAGAAATCGTAATTAAAAAACAAAGGTCTAGAATATTAAAACATAAAAAGAATCTAGATTTCCATCATAGGGATTTTACTTATGATGAGCTTGTGGTGACATACATCCCTTTTCCTAATGATATTTTAGAAGATACTCCTGTTGAAATAAAAAACATCATCGTAAACATTACTGCGGTTGGCTCTAAAAAAAGAAGTTACTACCCTTTTAAGGTAAACTTATTTGCGGTTAACAATGAAACCAATTATCCCAATATTACAGATTCACTTATGACTGGCATTATTACATCTAGAAAAAAAAATGCTTCTAAAAAGGTGAAAGTTAATGTCGAAAAAGAATATGAAATAAAATTACCCAAAAAAGGCATTTTCGTAGCATTCCAAACCTTAGCTAAAAAATATTACCCTAGAGATACACTTTACAAAGGCTTAAAAAAACTTGACCTTTCTGTGCGTTCCGGTGATTACAACGATTATGCAGCAGTAGTAAAAACATTTAAAATAGACCCTAAAACCTCTAAAGCCTATTCTTATGCGCGTTACACCCAAAAGTTCAAAAATTTTTATGGCGATAGTATTACGCGGTACTATTGGAAAAAGGAAAAAGATTTTATTTACGATTTAACTGTAGAGATTAAATATTAATGTTGAGGCTGTTTAATACTACTAACTCATTCTATAAAGGCTTTAACTTCTTCAAAATCCAAACCCCCGTAATTTCCAGAGCTCATTAATAATAAGGCTTTATCTTTAAAATTTTGGGCAAATAAATACGCTTTAAATGCTTCTGGGTTGGTATATATGGTTAAATCATCACGCTCAAAAGCACTTGCGATTTGCTCATGAGTGACGGCTTCTAATTTTTTAATTTCTACGGCATGGGGCGAGTAAAATACCACAGCTTCATCGGCGGCATCTAAAGCGCCTTTGTATTCCTTTAAAAATTCAGCATTTAAACTGCTATAAGTATGCAATTCTAAACACGCGAGCAACGTTCTGTTATTGTATTGCTCCTTTACCGCTTTGGTGGTTGCTTCAACTTTACTTGGCGAATGGGCAAAGTCTTTATAAGCCACACTATCGCTACTTTCAGCAATTTTTTCTAAGCGTTTACTAGCGCCTTTAAAAGAGGCTATCGCCTCATAAAAATCGGCTTCATCTATTCCCATATGCTGACAAATCCATTTAGCGCCAGCTAAATTATTTAAGTTGTGCTTCCCAAATATTTCTATTGGTAAATCGCCTTCGGGAGTTTCTAATAACGTTTGCCCGTTTTCTACTTTATAAGCGGGCGTTCGGTAAGCCAGTTTTCGAATCGTATTTTCGCTGGCTTCAACAACACGTTTTACCTCTGGGTCTTCTTCATTGTAATTAATATTACCGCCTTTTACTATCGAGTCTACGAAAATACGAAACTGCTCGACATAATTTTCGTAAGTAGGAAATACATTGATATGATCCCAAGCAATGCCGCTTAATAAGGCAATATTGGGTTGGTACAAATGAAATTTAGGACGCCTGTCTATAGGGGAACTTAGGTATTCATCGCCTTCTAGAACAATAAAATCATTAGTTTCTGTTAATTTTACCATGACGTCAAAACCCTCTAATTGTGCGCCTACCATATAATCGACCTCACGATCATGGTAATGCATCACATGTAAAATCATAGACGTTATAGTGGTTTTACCATGACTTCCACCTATAACTACTCTTGTTTTGTGCTTGGATTGTTCGTATAAGAATTCTGGATAAGAATAAATTTTAAGCCCTAATTCTTGTGCTTTTATAAGTTCGGGGTTATCTTCTTTGGCATGCATTCCCAATACAATAGCGTCTAGAGTAGCGCTAATTTTTTCAGGGAACCAGCCAAAGGTTTCTGGTAATAAGCCTTTAGCTTCCAAACGCGATTTCGAGGGTTCGAAAATAGTATCGTCGCTTCCAGTTACCTGATAACCTTTGTTGTGTAAGGCAAGAGCTAAATTGTGCATGGCGCTTCCGCCAATAGCTATAAAGTGTACGTTCATTAGTTTATTTTGAAGATAATCAAATATAACAATTGAAGTTGGAAGAGAGAAACGATGCGCTTAAGTTTTAATTAAAGCTTATTGATCTGTTCTTTTTCGGTTTTAAAAGCTTCAATTTTTGGAAGCTCTGAAATGGCTCTATTAATCCATTTAAGGGCATTGGCCTTGTCTTTTTTGTGCTTATTAATTTGAGCCAATCTATAATAAGCCCAAGCTTTAGGTACCCCATCTTTAGCAGAATAATTTTCTATATAACGTTGTAAACACTGTTCGCCTTTGTCAAGTTGTAAATTATACTCTGCGCAAACTTTTCCTATTTGATAGTGCATGGCATTACGCGGGCTTTTCTTTTGAGAAGCCTCAATAGTACCTATGGCTTTTTCGGGCAGATTTTCTTTTTCATAAAGTGAGGTAAGTTTATCGTAACAAGTTATTGAGCCGCCCATATTTATGGCTTTTTTATAAAAGGTTTCAGCGAGTTCTGGCTCATCGTCATATTCATTAATGTAGCCTTTAGCCAAATAACCATCTACTTTAGACAAAGCTTCAAGTTCATTCGCATATTTAAGCGATTTACTTTTGCTCCCTCCAACAATACCGGGTAACTGCATGTATAATTCTACAAGTGCCCATCGCGTTTCAATGTGATTAGAATCTAACTCTGCAGCGCGTAAAAACGATTCTTTAATTTCTCCAATAATGGTTAGCGCTTTTAGTTTATTAATTTGTAAGGCTTTCATTCCTAATGCACCACCGTATTTATAATGGTAATTTGCATTGGTATCGTTAAGCTCTTTTAGCGTTTTGTAATGCATTATTGCACCATCCCAGTTTTTCTGGTAGCCATAGGCATCACCTAAAAATTCGATGGCTTTTAAATCTTTCTCATTCTTAGTAACATAGGAAGCTAATAATACTTCTGCTTTTTTATATTTTTTTTCATTAAAGAGGATCTCTACCTCCTCAAAAATAGCCTGAGCAGGCAGGAGTATTGGAAATAACAAAAATAATACAATTAGTCTCATAATTATACTGTCGTAATTAGAAGGTTAAACTTTCTTTTGGTATTGTTTTTGATTTTAAAAAAATAGAATGCCAAAAGAATTATTAACTTTAAGCGTTGTTATGTTCCCTCAACGAAACGTCCTGTTTACTAACTTAGTGTTTCAAAAAGCGAACCAGAAGCGTATCTTAGGCAAGATTAATACAAATCCATAAACATGACTCGTTCACTTTTAGTACTAATGCTTATATTTTTTGCTCACACCGCCGCCTCCCAAAATGATCATTATGCTAAACTGTGGTTAGAAGTTGAGCAATTTGAAAACAAAGGCCTGCCCAAGTCGGCATTAAAAGTTGTAGAAACAATAGAATCGAAGGCAAGAACGGCTAATCATTCCTCGCAAATAATAAAAGTCTTACTCTATAAAAGTAAGTTTTCATTAGTTTTAGAAGAAGCGGCTACATTTAAAATTATTAATGATTTTAAAGCAGAAATTAATAAAAGCACCTCGCCTACAAAAAACGTTTTGCAAAATGTGCTAGCGAATTTATATTGGCAATATTTTCAAAATAACCGCTATAAATTTTACGATCGTAGCAAAACAGAAAACAAGGTAGATCCCAACGATTTTAGAACTTGGGATTTACAAACACTTTTTAACGACATTCATTTTTATTTTGAAGCCTCTCTACAAAATGGATTAATACTTCAAAAAACGCCTTTAGATGAATTTGATGTTATTATTAATAAGGCTAAAGGTTCTAAACTGTTTCGACCTACTTTATATGATTTTTTAAATCATAACGCGTTAAATTTTTATACCACCAAAGAACTTAATATTACTAAACCAGCCTATAAATTTGAGATTAATGAGACCAACTACCTCTCAAATGCCAAAGCGTATTCTGTAATGCAAATCGCTTCAAAAGATACCACTTCATTAGAATTAAAAGCGCTCAAAATATATCAAAATTTAATGGCGTTTCATTTAAAAGATAAAAATCCTGTCGCCTTAACCGATGTTAATATACAGCGCTTAAAATTTGTACATGAGAATGCGCGGTTTTCGGATAAAAATGAATGGCTTGAAAAAGCTTTTAAAGCTGAACGAGAGACTTACAAGACTCATGAAGTATCGTCGCTTTACGATTTCGAATTAGCAAATCTATACGCTACCCAAGGGAATAATTATAGCAGTAAAAAAGACGAAACCACCCGATGGAAACTCAAAGAAGCGATTGCTTTATGCGATCGTGCGACCTCTACATTTCCAAAAAGTGCTGGTGCAAAAAAATGTAGGCAATTAAAATCTCAAATCGAAGCTCCTCACTTATTAATTCAGGCAGAGGCTTTTTTGCCCATTCAGAAAAAAGCAAAATTGTTACTTAGCTACAAAAATATAAACCGCCTAGCTTTTTCAGTTTATAAACTCTCTAATAGCGATTACCAAAGCTTCAATAAGATTTACCAAGAAGATAAAAAGAAAACATTTATTGAAGCACTTTCAGCTGAAAACATCTGGGAGAATACACTTAAAAATGAAAATGATTATCAGCAACACACTTCTGAAATTTTACTCCCAGAATTGGCTGGAGGACGTTACCTTATTACGGGTAAAAGCTTAAATTTAGATGAGAATTTCTTCGCTCATACTACCATTCAAGTTACAGATATCGCAGTGGTTGAGTACAATAATGACTATAAAAAACAATGCCAGCTTATTAACAGAAATTCGGGTAAACCTATTGCAGATGCAAAAGTGAAATTACATATAAAATATCGCAATAGCTCAAATACAGAACAGGTTACGAGCGATTCTAAAGGGGTTATTAACTTATCAAAATTTAATAAACGCTACTATAATTTATCTCTAGAAGTGAGTCATGGAAACGACACGGGGTATTTCGATAATTATTATGTAAGCAACTACCATTCAAAAAGCGAAAAAACCAATACACA
>CALDCO010000275.1 GCA_937937185.1 uncultured Flavobacteriaceae bacterium | reverse complement strand
CACACAAGAGGAACAATTAAAATTATTGTACCAAGCAATACATCAATTAAATGACATAGAAAAAGCGCTAGTTTTCTTGTATTTAGAGGATAAAAACTATAAAGAAATAAGTGAAACGTTAGGGATTAGTGAGGTGAATGCTAGAGTAAAAATGAACAGAGTGAAAACGAAACTAAAAACCATTTTAAATGCGTAAGTAAATGGATGAATTAGAGTTATTAAAAAGCCACTGGCAAAAAGACGATTTAAAAGAGAAACAACTTTCGTCGAAAGAGATATACCCATTACTCTTAAAGAAATCGTCTTCTATTGTTAAGACTTTATTTTATATAAGTGTTCTAGAGTTGCTATTTTTTATTTTCGCAAACTCTATTCTTCCCTTGTTACTATCTGATAGTTACACAGAAAACTTAGATTCTGTATATGGAAACCCTTTAATTATGAAGGTCGCTGTTATATCTGGTTATTTTATTATTATCCCTTTTGTATACTTTTTATACAAATCATACAAATCCATATCGGTTACAGATAATGCCAAAAAATTAATGGAAAGCATTCTTAAAACCCGAAAAGTTGTTAAATATTATGTCGCCTACAATATGGTACTCGCTTTTATTGCAATGACAATTGCCTTATATTTTGCTGTAACTCGAAATAGTGACTTGATGTTAAAATTAGATGGTGCAACTACAGGGAAAATAATTCTTTTAGTATCTTTAGCATTAATAATTACTGCAGGTTTTGTTTGCATTATATGGTTGTTTTACAAATTGCTTTATGGGATTTTATTAAAACGCCTAAATAGAAATTATAGTGAATTAAAAAAGTTAGACCTCTAGGCTTTTGTAAAACTAAAAACGCTTCATCTCTAATAGATCTTTTTAAATTTTTATTGGCGCAATTCTTTCAACATTTTTTTTGATTTATTAATACTAAATTGATAATCGCTGGTTGCTAATTCTAGTCCTTTTTCAAAATATTCAATTGCTTTTTCTTTTTCATTTTTTATTCTATGGTAACGCGCAAGGCCATAATAACCTCCAAAGAAATTTGGGAACTTCGTTTTTAGATAATCAAAAGTTTTAAATGCTTTTTCGTGTTCATCATCATCTAAAAATTCAAAACCTAAACCAAAAAAGTCCTCTTTTTTAATTTCATCATATTTTAATCCATTTAGTTTTTGATCTTCAATTCTTCTTTCAATGTGTGTTAAGCCATTTTCATTAATACTTTTTTCGATTAAAGTTGCTACTGGAATTGATAATTTACCCTTAGAAAAAAGACCTGCTAAAAAAGTAGCTTTTCTTTTTGACTTATATGGTCCATAATCACCATTATTAGTAAATATCATGACTGATATATTAGCACTAGGTATTCTTACGCCATAATTTTTAAACCCTGCAGAAGCCCCGCCATGATGTAAATATTTCACTCCATTTCTATATTCCATTCGCCAACCATAACCATATCCTTTTTCTTGATCTTTCCCGTTTTCTCCCCAATTACTAAAGGCGTCTTCCAGTGTTTTTTGAGCGACTAATTTTTCAGAATACAGTGCCTGATCCCATTTATAATAATCTGCCAATGAAGAATAGATACCTCCATCCCCAAGAACAGCACTCCTTGCACTTTGGTCGTGTAATTGGTAAACAGAATCTTTGGATTTATAACCATAAGCGCGATTAGCAATATTTTCATTTACCCCATATGCTGTTGATTGATTCATTTTTAATGGTTTAAATATGGCTTCCTCTAAAAATGCTTTAAACGTTTTTCCAGATCGTTTTTCAACGACTTGCGCTAGAACAGCATAACCAGAATTACTATAATCGAATTTTTTACCAGGCTGAAACAAAGTACTGTCTTGTTTTTTTAATAGCTCAAGAACCTCTTTATCTACGATCTGTTTTGTAGCATCCTCTGGGTAAAGATTAAAATAGCTAACAAGCCCAGAACGATGGGTTAGTAAATGTCGTATTGTAATGGCTTTAGCATACTCAGGAAAATCGGGAAAAACGTCGCTCAACTTATTATCATAGCTTAGCTTGCCTTGTTTAATTAAAATCATAACAGCCATTGCTGTAAACTGTTTGGTCACCGAACCAAGCCTGTAATTGGTATTACAATTTGCTTTTATTCCTTTTTCTAAATTGGCATAACCAAAACTTTGGCAAGTCACTATTTCTCCGTCTCTAATAACTATAAAACTAGCACTGGGCTTTTCACCTTTATAATCTTGAAAAAGATAATCTATAAATTCGGTTTGATATTCACTTATTGTTTTTGGCTTATTTGTTTTACAGCCTGTAAACATTAGTAAAATTATTACACTAAAAAAGGAGTATTTCATTTATTTTAAATTTGAAGTGGTTTAAACTTTTTTAAGTATTCATGAATTTCAAATGACCAATTCTCTTCATAAATCATTATTTATATGCTTAATTTGATTCTGAAAAGGCGCTTCGAGACAGAATGACTTAAAATTAGTAATTCTAAGTCACCCTATTAAAAACTTATTAATCTTCACCAAAATTGAGTTTAATTTTTCTATTTCTTTGATTTGAAAAATTGTTTAGGTTTTAATATGAGAAATTAAGTAAAAAACTAATACTCTTCAAACCATTGAAGGCGTTTCTTGTTTAAGGCCTCTTGCTCTTCTATTTCTTTTAACGGAATTACTTTTAAAAAAGAAGAGTGTTGTTCTATGGCATACTCTAGTTTTTCCACAATTTCTGCAATAGATTCGTTTTCGTAATCTATTTTTAGAGGCGCTTTAATTTCAATAGATTGAAATACATTTTTTTTCTTAACACGCAGCCCTTTTTTATCGAAAGAACGTCTAAAGCCATCTATTACAATAGGAACAACTACAGGTTTGTATTGTTTTATAATGTGGGCGGTCCCTTTACGAATAGGCTTAAATGGTGTTGTAGTGCCTTGCGGAAAAGTAATCACCCAACCATCATCTAATGCCGTTTTAATTGCAGTAATATCACTCATCTTTACTTGGCGGTTAATATCTTCTCCTTTACTCCGCCAGGTACGCTCAATACTAATAGAACCTACATAAGCCAATATTTTGGGTAAAATTCCAGATCTCATAGTCTCTTTTGCCGCGACATAATAGACATTAAGTTTAGGATTCCACAAGTAACCTACGTTTTTAATTGTGTCTTCTCGCCCACTTAAACTGGCATTAAAAACATGAAACATGGCAACAACATCTGCAAAATAAGTTTGATGGTTGGAAATAAATAAAACATTTGTATCGGGCAAGTCTTTAATAATTTTAGAGCCTTCAATTTTTAATTCGTTAAAGCCTCTAAAACGTCTATGCGAAAGGGCGCCTAGAATTCTTATTAACCATTTTTTTACGTAAAGTATGTGCCCAAAAGGATTTCTTTTGAATAATCCCATAAAGTCATTTAGCTATTAATTTTACAAATGTAAAAAAACTATAGCACTACAATATGGCTTTTAACAAGTCTTTTAGCTCACTTAACATCATTGCAGTTGCTCCCCAAACCAAATGGTCATTTAAACGATACGCAGGCACTTTCACTTGTTTATCATATTTATTTGATACTGTTTTAGTTACTACGTTATGTTCATTTAAAAAATCGTAAACTGGAACTTCTATAAGCGCCTCCACTTCAGAATCTTGTTTTACAAA
>CALDCO010000274.1 GCA_937937185.1 uncultured Flavobacteriaceae bacterium | reverse complement strand
CTGCACATTACCATACTCTAAGATATCATTAATAACTTTCTTTGCAATATTACTCGGTACAGCAAAGGAATAGCCTATATACGAGCCTGTTTGTGAAGTAATAGCGGTATTAATACCCACTAATTCCCCATTTTTATTAACAAGAGCGCCACCAGAATTCCCTGGATTAACTGCAGCATCGGTTTGTAGAAACGATTGGTTGCTTTGTCCAGATAAATCTCTGGATTTTGCACTAATAATACCCGCAGTTACCGTTGAGGTTAAATTAAATGGGTTGCCTACAGCCAAGACCCATTCGCCTATTTTTACAGAATCACTATCTCCAAAAGTGGTATAGGGCAAGTTTGTATCAGAATCTATTTTTAATAAAGCGATATCTGTCTTACTATCTGTTCCTACTATTTTTGCTTCATAGGTTTTGTTATTATTTAAGGTAACGCTTAATATCTCAGAACCATCAATTACATGGTTGTTGGTAATAATATAACCATCTGGTGAAATAATGACACCACTACCAGATCCCGTTTGGATACGTTGGGGTGTCGCCCGTCCAAAAATTAAATCTTGGAGCGAGGGTTGTCCAACACTAGTCGTCACATTCTTTACGTGTACTACTGCATCAACCGTTTTTTCTGCAGCGGATGTGAAATCGATATTTTCAGCAGTGAAATTAGTATTTGTTGTTTTGTAACTCGTAGGAATAAATGACGAGGTAGGTTTAGATTCCGTAACAACTATTTTTTGTTCTTTTTCAAAAAATGCTTTGTAAGCACCTAAGGTTATTGTCCCTCCTAATACAGAAACCATAACCAGTGATAAAATCTTCTTCATAATTTATATTAGTTTACAATTAATAAGATAACGATTAAAATTAATTTTTTATTGAATGCCCAATACAATTTTAACTCGTATTTAACATGACTTTAAATAGTCTAAATATACTATCTTTGTCGTTTTATTTCCATACTAATGACAGTTAACTTTTATAAATACCAAGGCACAGGAAACGACTTTGTTATTATTGATAATAGAGAAAACAATTATAACAAAAACGATACCAAATTAACCGCGCATTTATGCGATCGCCGATTTGGCATTGGTGCCGATGGTTTAATTCTCCTTGAGAATGATGTGCTTAGCGATTTTAAAATGGTTTACTTTAATGCAGATGGCAATGAAAGTAGTATGTGTGGTAATGGAGGGCGATGCATGGTCGCTTTTGCTAAGTTTCTCAATATTATAGAGGATAGAACTTCTTTTAATGCTATCGATGGTTTACATAATGCAGTAATTAAAGATGGTATTGTAGAATTACAAATGCAAAACGTTACTGGTATAGAAAATCATGATACGCATTTGTTTTTAAATACAGGCTCACCACATCATGTACAAATAGAACCTGAACTAGAGGTATTAGATATTAAGCCTATAGGAGCTAAAATTCGTTACGGGTCTCCCTATAATGAAGCTGGAACTAATGTAAATTTCGTATGTAAAATTAACAACACTACTTTTGCTATTCGAACTTATGAACGCGGTGTGGAAGACGAGACCTTGTCTTGTGGAACAGGGGTTACAGCTGCCGCTCTTGCGATGCACTACAAAGGTGAGGCTACAGGGAATGAAATTAACTTGAAAACGCAGGGAGGGCCATTAAAAGTGCGTTTTGAGAAAGCAAGCGACGAGTATCATAATATTTGGCTTATAGGACCAGCAAATCAAGTTTTTAACGGAAAAATAGAATGCTAACATTAAAAGGAAATCATGTTTATTTGAGAGCCTTAGAGCCCGAAGATTTAGATTTTATTTATAGCATAGAAAACGATGAGACTATTTGGGAGATTAGTAATACGATAACGCCTTATTCTAGATTTTTAATTAAACAATATTTAGAACAGGCGCATAAAGATATCTATGAAGTGAAACAACTACGTTTGGTAATTTGTACTAATGAGGATTTAAGTATTGGTATGATTGATCTTTTTGATTTCGATGTGAAAAACAAAAGAGCGGGGATAGGCATTTTAATAAAAGCCAATAAAGACCGTGAGCAAGGCTATGGAAAAGAGGCACTTAAATTATTAGCTAATTATTGTTTTAATCATTTAGATTTACACCAGCTATATTGTAATATTTCTGAAGACAATGAAGCCAGTTTAAAATTATTTTCCAACCAGGGATTTCAGAAAATAGGCTTAAAAGCAGATTGGAATTTGGTGAATGGAAATTATAAAAATGAATATTTATTTCAACTCATAAATAATTAATGTACATTAAAAAAATACTACTAGCGATTGTTTTTATAGGCCTAGCTATAGCTGCTTATTTTTCATACTTTGTGTATAATGCTATGTTTCAGCCCAATACTGCTTTTAATGAAGATCGTGTTTATATTACTGTACCAACACACTCTAATTATGAGGCGGTTAGAGCACAATTGAAACCTTTATTAACAGATATAGAATCTTTTGATGCCTTAGCTCATAGAAAGAAATACAATAGCCATATTAAAGCAGGTCGATTTGTGATAAATAAAGGAATGAGTAATAATGATATTATTAACTCCATACGAAGTAAAAACTTACCAGTTAAAGTGTCTTTTAATAATCAAGAAACCATTTATGATTTAGCAGGTAGAGTGGCTACTCAAATTGAAGCCGATAGCACGTCTTTAATAAACGCCATGACAAACGAGGCGTTTTTAGCAGACCATAATTTGAATTTAGAAACCGCTTTAGGAGTATATATACCTAATAGTTATGAGTTTTTTTGGAACACCTCTGCCGAGACCTTTAGAGATAAAATGTTTAAAGAATATTCTAAGTTTTGGAACGCTACTAAAAAAGAAAAAGCTCAGGCGCTTAATTTAACAGAAACACAAGTTTATACTTTAGCATCAATAGTGCAAAAAGAGACCGCTAAAATAGATGAACGCCCTAGAGTGGCAGGGGTTTATTTAAATAGATTAAATAAAAAAATGGCCTTACAGGCAGATCCTACTGTAATCTATGCGGTTAAGAAATCTGAAAATAATTTCAAGAAAGTGATTAAGCGGGTGTTGTATAAGCATTTAGAGGTAGATTCTCCCTATAATACCTATAAGTACCCTGGTTTGCCTCCTGGACCTATTGCCATGCCAGACGTTTCCGCAATTAATGCGGTATTAAACCCAGAAAAACATAACTACTACTATTTTGTTGCCGACGTAAAAAAATTTGGCTATCATAAGTTTGCTAAAACGCTTTCTCAACACAATAGAAATAGACAGGAATATGTTAGATGGATAAGCCGTCAATAAAATACTATGAGGTGTTTAAGACCATTATTACTGATATTTTTCATGCTTTTGGCTTCTTTTTCTTTTTCCCAACCTAAAGCAGATTCTTTTTTAAAACCCAGTGATTCTTTAAACACTAAAAGGCGTAATGCTATAGTCATTACTGAGAGTGTGGCTGGCGGGCTAATGCTTTTAGGATTAAACCAATTATGGTATAGTGATTTCGAACAGTCTAAATTTCATACGATTAATGATGCTAACGAATGGCTACAAATGGATAAATTAGGGCATGCCTACTCGTCTTATCAAGTAGGGAAATATGGCGCGCAGGTTTTAAATTGGAGTGGGGTTAGTAAAAAACAACAATTACTATATGGTGCAACATTAGGCTTTGGTTTTTTAACCGTGGTTGAGGTTTTCGATGGTTTTTCTAAAGAATGGGGTTTTTCATGGAGTGATATGGGAGCCAATGCTCTGGGAACAGGTCTTTACATTGGTCAGGAATTATTATGGGAAGAACAACGGTTTCAATTAAAGTATTCATTTCATAAAACGCGATTTGCACCACAGCGCCCTGAGATATTAGGCGATCGTTTTTTAGAACAGGTCCTGAAAGATTATAATGGTCAAACCTATTGGCTAAGTTCCAACATTCATTCGTTTTTCCCAGATACTAAATGCCCTAAATGGTTAAATGTCGCTCTAGGCTATAGTGTCGATGGTTTACTAACAGGAACTCAAACAACAGACATTTTGGCATTTAAAAACCAAAATAGGAAACGACAATTTTATTTAAGTTTAGATATAGATCTCACAAAAATTGAGACCAAATCTAATGCTCTAAAAACGGTTTTTAGTCTTTTAAACGCCGTAAAAATCCCATTTCCTGCTGTGGAGTTCATCGGAAAAAATGACATAAAGCTCCATTCTATATACTTTTAAGCGTATTTAAACGATTAATTTTCAATATCTAATAAAACCTCGTAATTTTGCACACTGAAATTTAAGACACGCTTTTTTTTAAATTGAGTGCCTTTAAAATCAGGATATTATGAAAAGGAAGAGTATTACAAGTTTTGTTATATTAACGCTTGCGATTTCTATTTTAACATCATTATCAATCGCCTCGAGTGTACCTACTTTATCGAATAATTTAAAAAACGATTATTCAACAAAAGGATTAACATTGGATTATAATCTTAAAGTACCCTCAAATATAGATATCGCGATGTTAGTTAATGAAAAAGAATTCACGCCTCAGTTAGGAAAATCGTTTATTGGCTTTAAAGAAGCCTTAGGGTTTAAAGAATCTCAAAACAATTACTTCATAGTTAATAAATTTGGTTACTTAGGAAAGTATCAATTTGGTAAAAGTACTTTAAAAATGATTGGTATAAATGATGCTAGCACCTTTTTAAATACGCCAGAGTTACAAGAAAAAGCATTCATCGCTAATACAGAACGAAATAAATGGATTTTACGTCGCGAAATTAAACGATTTGTAGGAAGTTATATTAAAGGTGTAAAAATAACGGAATCTGGAATATTGGCTGCAGCCCATTTAGGCGGACCGGGAAATGTAAAGAAATATTTAAGAAGCTATGGTAAAGATTGTTTTAAGGATGGTCTTGGTACTTCTGTAGCAGAATACATGAAGCGTTTTTCTGGATTTGATACTTCAAGTATTGAAGCAAATAGAAAAGCCAAAGTCGTTATAAAGGCATAGAAGACATACCTAGACTTTTTCTTTGCTCTAAAAAACGAACACTAACTTTTATGAATTATAAAAAGTGTGGGTCTTTTATGAAGATCAACACTTTTTTGTTTTTTCCATTCACTAGCGGTCATGGTTTTTATATATTCTGTAGGAAGGGTAAGGTCGCAAGCAAGGCATAGCTCGGTATTGCCATTCAAATGAGTACACAAATCTTCTAACATTTTATTATTCCTGTAGGGCGTTTCAATAAAGAGTTGAGATTGATTATGCTCAAACGATAAGCGCTCTAAGCGCTTTATATCTTGTTTGCGTTGTTGCTTATCGATTGCTAAATAGCCATTAAATGCGAAACGTTGTCCATTTAACCCAGAGCTCATCATTGCTAATAAAATAGAAGACGGACCAACTAATGGCACTACTTTAATATTTTCTTGATGCGCTATTTTTACGATTTCGGCTCCAGGATCTGCAACACCTGGGCAACCTGCTTCAGAGATTAAACCAATGTCGTTTCCTTCTTTACAAGGCAACAAGTATGTGGGTAATACATTAGCTTCAGTAAATTTATTTAAAGGCGATAATGTTAAATTGGCTTGAACTTTACTAGGCGCAATAGTTTTAATAAAGCGCCTAGCAGTTTTTTCATTTTCTACAATGAAAATATCTATTTGTTCAATTTTTTCTTTTACTGTATTTGGTAAAACATTTAAAGGATCTATATCTCCCAGTGTCGTTGGTATGAGATAGAGTTTACCAAATGTATCTGACATTTATTTAATCACCAATTTTTCTACACTTTTAAAACCTTGATTAGACGAAAATTCTAATAGATACATTCCGCCAGCTAGAGATTTGGTAGAGATAGAAATGTTTTGTTGGTTATTAGAAGGGACTTCTAATATTTTCTGCCCTTGAATATTAAAAATAGAAACGCGATCTATTTCTGTACGGTTTTTACCAAAATCGACAGTTACAGAATCATCTGCTGGATTAGGGAAAAACGTAATTTCATCTCGTTTATAGATATCTGGCGTACTCAATACAGTAGGATCTGTAATTCTATAGATGTTAGAACCACTTGCTACATACAATTCACGATTCACATCTTCACCAAATGTTCTGTATCCAACAGCATTAGAAGGCCTTTGGTAAGTAGCCTGCCAAGTCCCGTTATTATTTGTTAGGATACCAATTTCACGACTACAGATATCGCCATAAAAGTATTTCCCAACAAAGTTTTGATACGCTTGTCCTCTATATACAAAACCTCCAGTAATCGAACATACCCCATCATCTCTGTGAGATTGTACTTCTACTGGTCTAACAGTTTCTGATTCTCGTGGGCAGGTTCTATCATTATTAAATCGGCTTCTTCCTTCAAAACACCTCCAGCCATAATTTAAACCTGGTCTTTTAGAGTCTACAACATTTACTTCTTCAAAAGCATTTTGTCCTACATCTGCAATCCATAAGTTTTCTGTAACATCATCAAAAGAGATTTTCCAAGGGTTTCTTAAACCTACAGCGTATATTTCAGGTCTTCCACCTCCATTAATAAATGGGTTTCCAGGAGGATTAGTATAAGTACTACCGCTTACGTCTATTCTTAATAGTTTTCCTAATAATTCATTAGTATTAAGTGCTAAATTTCTTGGATCTCCACCAGAACCTCCATCACCCATACCTATATATAGGAAGCCATCTAAACCAAATAAGATTTTACCTCCATTGTGATTTGAGAATGGTTGCTCAATTCTTAGGATAATCGTTTCATTGTTATTAGCTCTATCTGGATTAGAACTCACCGTATATCTTGCTATTACCGTATGCTGAGGTCTGCTAGATCTATCAGTATAGTTTACATAAAAACGTCCAGTTGTTGCATAATCTGGTGCAAAAGCCAATCCTAATAAGCCACGTTCGCTACCAGTTCCAATACGGTTTCTAATGTCTAGAAAAGTAGATTTACTACCGTCTGGTTTTAAGATTCTTATTAAGCCAGATTGTTCTGTGATAAACAGGCGGTCGTCTCCAGCATTCGTAATTTCAGTAATGCCGTTAAAATTAGATGCTACTAAATCTAAGGCTACTTCTTGCGAATAATTTATAGTAGATAAAAGGATTAAATAGAGTAAAATTAGTTTTTTCATTGTTTGAATGGTATTAAATGAATAGTATGTTGTAAATATACGAAAAAGTTAAGGGTTTAGCCTAATAAAGAGCTTATTACATGCTTCATTTAGCAGTTCATAGATTATTTCAAACCCTTGGTCGTTACCATAATATGGATCTGGTACTTCTAGGTTCTCATTAGGCGCTATTTCATTAAGTATTAAAGAGACTTTTAAGGTGTCATTTTTATGTCGCGCCAGATTTAAGACATTTTCTAAATTGGACTGATCCATTACAAATATATGGTCGAATAAGTCGAAATCTGAAACCGTAAATGCTCTACTTTTAATCGTCGATAGGTCGATACCATATTTCTTAGCAACTTTAATAGATCTTATGTCTGGTTTACTGCCCACATGATAACTTGCAGTTCCTGCAGAATCGATATAGAACTTATCTTTAGGAAGTTTTGAACGAAGAATACCCTCGGCAAGTGGGGAACGACAAATGTTCCCTAAACACACCATGAGAATTTTAGTCATTTAATTTATTTTTTGTAAAAATAATTTTTGAGTTTAAACCGAAAGTTTCTTGGTTAGGTCTTCAACATATTTTCTAAATTGCTTGTCTGTAGACGATAAGTTATCCACTGTTTTACAAGCATGCAATACCGTGGCATGATCTCTTTTTCCAATTTGAGAGCCAATACTTGCTAAAGATGCTTTTGTGAATTTTTTAGCAAAGAACATGGCTAATTGTCTGGCCTGAACAATGTGGCGTTTTCTTGTTTTAGATTGTAGGGTATCAATATCCATTTGAAAATAATCTGAAACTACTTTTTGGATATAATCTATAGAAACTTCGCGTTTTGTGTTTTTTACGAATTTTTCAACAACTTGTTTGGCTAAATCGATGTTTACTTCTTTTTTATTAAATGAAGATTGCGCAATAAGAGAAATAATAGCCCCTTCTAATTCACGTATGTTGGTTTTAATGTTTTTCGCAACATATTCTATAATATCGCAAGGTATTTCAACACCGTCTCTATAGAGTTTATTCTTTAATATGGAGACACGTGTTTCAAAATCTGGTGTTTGTAATTCGGCAGAAAGCCCCCATTTAAATCGGGAAAGCAAACGTTGCTCAATATCTTGCATGTCTACAGGTGCTTTGTCACTGGTTAGAATTACTTGTTTGCCATTTTGATGCAAATGATTAAAGATATGGAAGAACACATCCTGTGTGCCAGATTTACCAGATAAAAATTGTACATCGTCAATAACAAGTACATCTATTAGTTGGTAAAAGTGAATAAAATCGTTTCTATTATTTTTCTTAACAGAATCGATATATTGTTGCGTAAATTTTTCAGCAGAGATATAAAGTACCGTTTTTTCAGGATATTTATCTTTAATATCTACACCAATAGCGTGCGCTAAATGTGTTTTCCCTAAGCCTACACCACCAAATATTAATAATGGGTTAAAAGAAGTGCCGCCTGGTTTAGAAGATACTGCTAATCCTGCACTTCTTGCCAAGCGATTGGAGTCGCCTTCTAAAAAATTATCGAAATTATAATTTGGATTTAATTGCGATTCAATTTTTACATTTCTAATCCCTGGAATGACAAAAGGATTTCGCAGTTGTGGGTTTTTATTATTTAGAGGTACATCTACATCTTGAGATTTAACTCTAGATCTGTTGGAACTTGGTATTTTTTCAGTAAATGGCTGCTTGTTACCATAAGTGTTTTCCATTTTAATGATGTAAACAAGTTTTGCCGTTTCACCGAGTTCTTTATTTAAGGCCACTTTTAAAATTTTCACATAATGTTCTTCAAGCCATTCATAGAAAAATTTACTAGGCACTTGCACGCTTAAGGCATTATCGGAAAGTTTTACTGCGATTATGGGTTCAAACCATGTTTTGTATGCTTGGGGTTGTATGTTATCCTTTATGAATTCCAGACAATTATTCCATACTGATTGCGCAGTGTTGCTCATTATTTTTATAGAGGATTAATTAAAATAATTAGTTTGATTAATAAAACAAAATACAAGAAAGGGTGCTCGTTTTGTTGTTGGACAAATATGTGAACAAAATTCTAAAAAAAAAAATGTATTTGTATTGAATTTGTTGTTTTTTTTTCTCATGTTTAGTTTAGTTCACAAACTACAAAAAAATAATAAATACTAAGTATGAAATTCGACGAAATACAAATAAGAGTGCGGTATGGTGAAACAGATCAAATGGGAGTAGTGCATCACGGGAATTACGCATTATATTTGGAGATGGCGAGAATTGAGTGGCTAAGGAAATTAGGAATTTCATATAAGAAAATGGAAGGAGAGGGCATTGCACTTCCAGTGGTTTCTTTATCTATAAATTTCAAAAAACCAGCTTATTATGACGACCTTATTAAAGTAAAAACACAACTAAAAAAGAAGCCAACTGTAACGATAGAATTTGATTACGAAATATTGAATGATTTTGGAGAAATTCTATCAACGGCAACTACCGTTTTAGCTTTTATTGATATTAATAAGAATCGTCCTACAAGACCACCAAACTATTTTTTAGAACAATTAAATTTTTAAACCATTTTAATTGAAACTTCATAAATCGATTCGAAAAACAACTTTATTTTCTTAGCCTCTTTTTTTCTAATAGAAATTTTTATCTGGCAGTCTAATTCCAATTTTTGATTAAGAATAGTTATTTGATGCTGTTTTATAATGCGCATGACTTTATTCATGTGTTTGTAATCGAAAGTAATGAGATAAACAATGTTAATGGTACGCGTTACAATTTTTGAAGCTTCCAAAGCGTATTGCGCACTGGTTCTGTAGGCATTAATTAAACCCCCAACACCTAATTTAACACCTCCAAAATAACGAACGACAACAATTAATATATTTGTTAGTTCATGAGATTGTATTTGTCCGTAAATAGGCATTCCCGCACTATTACTAGGTTCGCCATCATCATTTACTCTGTATTTAATAGTTTCGGTTCCTAGTTGATAGGCGTAACACCAATGCCTGGCAGAATGGTGCTGCTTTTTTAAAAGCGCTATATTTTTTTTAACATCCGTTTCAGTTGAAACGGGAAAAGCGTAACCAAAAAACTTACTGTTTTTATCTTTATAAAGTGTTTCAGCAGAGTTTTCTAGAATGGTTTTATAAGTGTCCTTTACATTCAAATTTTAAGGGTTTGTTACAAATAAAATGCTAATTATTGCTAAAATAATGCCTAACCAATTCTTTAAACTGAGCTTTTCTTTAAAAAAAAGAATGGCAAAAATGGTTGTTAAAGCGACTATTGCCACATTATTTATAGTAAATATGGTCGAACTATTTAAACTATCGTTTTGAAGTGCTTTTATAAGGTAAGCCATAGAGAAATAATTAGGAACTCCCAACAAAACACCACCAACAATATTTTTAAGCTCAATTTTTAAATTGGCTTTTACTATTAATATTACGAATCCTGCTAGTCCTGCAATACCAAATACCATAGATAAAAATAAAGGCGCTTCACTACTATTTACGTAGTTAGTTTCCATAAACTTAATAAAAGTATCTATGATTCCAGATCCAAAAAATAACAATACCGGATAAATCAATGTTTTTTTATCAAAAGTCATCGCCTTCTCTTTCACCGAAGTGAAATATACTGCAAGTAAAGCAATTAACACACCCAAACTACTAAGCACTGTTAATTGCTCTTTATAGACAATCACTGCAAAAATAATAGGGATAACCACTCCCATTTTTCCAGACACTGAAGCTACAGAAAGCCCGTTTTTTTGAGACGTAATGGCCATAAGATTGAATATAGAGATAAACAAAAGCCCTAAAAATATTGCCCCAATAAACCAGGGTTTTTCATAAATAGTATAAATAAAAAATTCATTTTTATAAAATGCAAGCCCACACACACAAGCGACAATGTAATTTGTAATTATGGCTTGAAGGGTATTGATTTTGTATTTTTCAAAATATTTGAAAATAACGTAAAGTGAGCTAGAAAAAAAGATGCTTAGTGCAAGGTTTATCAAAACAGTTCTTTTTTTATGGTAAATAAATCCATGATATCTTCTGTTTTTGGGTTGTTATTCCATATATGAATGCCCAATGAAGCAGCTGCATCTGTATTTTCTTTGGTATCGTCTATAAATAAACATTCTTCGGCTTTTAAATGGTTTTCTTTTAAAAGAAACTCAAAAATGGTAGTCTCAGGTTTTCTTAGCTTTATTTCATGCGACAGATAAAAAACATCAAAACAGTTTTTGAATTCTTCGTAGAACGAAATATTATTTTTTACCCAATTTATGTGCAGCTCATTAGTATTGCTCAAAAGAATTAATTTATAAGTCTTTTCTTTGGCTAAGTTTTTAATAAAATGAAGTCTTTTTACAGGGAAATCAATTAAAATGTAATTCCATGCTGTGATGAGTTCTTTTTCGGAAAGTTTAGGAAAGTTATCAAGGTAAAAAGCAACAAATTCTTCAGTAGATAAAAGCCCTTGTTCGTATAAATTATTTATTGCGACAAGTTCTTCAGGAAGTGTTTTAATTTCAAATAAATCCAGAGCGTTTTTCATAGCGCCTTCCTTATCTAAATCTATAAAAACATCTCCAAAATCGAATATCAAAGTTTTAATCATTCACATAGGTATTTAATGTGTCTTCAAGAATTTTTTCTCTGGAAACTATTGTGCCCACTAATTTGGGGGCTTTTACGCCTTCATTAAAATGTGTTTTTCCTTTAAACACTCGGGCTTCATCCCATAATTTTTCATCGATAAAAGTTTGTAGTGTTTTAGCACCACCTTCAATAATAACAGAATTTATATTTTTCTTGTAAAGTACATTACAAATTTGTTGCGCTATGGTATTTGCTAAGAAAAAATCTATTTTAAAATCGTTTTCAAGTGATTCGTTAATAATAATGGTTTCAGCTTCTGTATTAAAAACCGAAAGCGATTTAGGTAATTTATTATTTCTATCTATTACGATGCGAGTAGGGTTTGTTCCTGTCCAGTTTCTCACCGTAAGGAAAGGATTGTCATGTAAAGCGGTTGTAGTACCAATTAAAATAGCCTGTTCTTCACTTCGCCATTTATGAACCAATTGTCTGGATAAATAGTTGGTAATCCAAACTGGTTTTTTTTCTTTTTTTGTTACTGGTGCTATAAAACCATCAAGTGTTTCGGCCCATTTTAATATAATGTATGGGCGATGTTTGTTGTGAAATGTAAAAAAACGTTTATGATGTTGTTTGCATTCTTTTTCTAAAACCCCAACAGTAACAGTAATGCCTGCTTTTTTTAGTTTTTCTATACCTTTTCCTGCTACTTTACTATGTGGGTCTACAGTCCCAATAACAACATGAGGTATTTTTTCATTAATTATAAGATCGCTACAAGGTGGTGTTTTTCCATAATGCGAGCAGGGCTCAAGAGTCACATATAGTGTCGCTTTTTTTAACAGGGCTTTATTTTTAACAGATGCTATCGCATTTACTTCGGCATGGCTTTTACCATAAGGGCTAGTATAGCCTTCTCCAATAATCGTTTTGTTATACACAATAACGCTACCAACCATAGGGTTAGGTCTTGCAGTACCCAATGCACTTTTAGCAATAGTAATGCAACGTTTTATATAAATTTTATGCGTATTCAACGGTGAGTTACAATTTAATTTCTACGTTTTCAGTTCTGTCTATGTGGTAAGAGTCAGAAAATCCTAAAACTTTATAATCAATAATGCCTTTATATTGTACTTTTATTTTACGGTTAATCAAACTGTTTAATAGACCACTAAGGTTTTTTCTATCTAATAGGCGTTCAGTCGGTATTTGCGCTTCAAGCGGAATAGTAAAGGCTTTTTTTGAAGGAACTTTAAATTCTTCTGAAGATACTTGCGCCATTAGCAAATCGTTTACATAAATAGAGATGCCATTAGTAGCTATTTTACCGCCAACAATGTTAGGGTTTTTAAAATAGGCATTGGCGGTTAAAGTAATAAATTCCTTACTGGACTCTTTAATTTTAATATTTTCTACTTTTAAAAACTCTGGCTTTTTTTTAACCGAACAGCTAAAAAACGTTAATGTTAGTATGAATAAGATGGTTGATTTATGCATAAATTTTTTTAGATTTGCTATGTGTTTTTTTTATTTAATAATGATAAAAATAAGACAATAAAGTGAGTAAAAGTACTATAAATATTAGAGAAATTGAACCTCAAGATAATGAGCAATTAGAACGGGTTATTCGTGCCGTATTCCCAGAGTATGGAATACCTGTGGTAGGAACTGCTTATGGAGATATTGAGACCACCAGAATGTATGAATCCTACCTTACCGATAAGGAGATTTATTATGTTATCGTTCAAGATGGCATCGTTCAAGGTGGTGCAGGTATAAAAAAACTAAAAAACGCTAAAGACGGTAAAACATGCGAGCTTCAAAAAATGTATTTTTCGCCGCTTGTTCGCGGTAAAGGCTATGGTAAAAAACTATTTCAAAAATGTTTAGATACGGCTAAACGTTTTGGTTATGAACACTGTTACTTAGAAAGTGCGCCGCAGCTTAAAGAAGCCGTAAACATGTATGAGTCTTTTGGTTTTAGGCACTTAGAGTGTTCCTTAGGAAATACAGGACATTACTCTTGTGGAATATGGATGATTAAGAAGTTGTAATGCGTTATTAATTGGATTAAAATTACAACTCAATGTATGATTATTAAAGAGTTAGAGAAATTATTTCACAATGATTTAGAAGGGCTTTATGCAAAGGAAGAGGTGTATAGTTTTTTTGTTTTAATAATTGAACATTATTTTAAAACGACTCGTGTGCAATTAGCTTTAACGCCAGATCTTTCCATTACTAAAGATGAAGAACATCTTTTTTTTAATGCGATTAAACATTTGAAAGCAGGAAAACCCATTCAATATTTATTAGGACAAACCGAGTTTTATAGTTTGCCTTTTAAAGTGAATAAAAAAACTCTAATCCCAAGACCCGAGACCGAAGAATTAGTGAGATGGGCTATTGAGTGTCTAAAAAATAGAATTAAAAAAAGTGAAGAAAATAATAAGGTCTTAAGCATTTTAGATATAGGAACTGGAAGCGGTTGTATTGCCATTTCGTTGGCTAAAAATTTGCCAAATGTAAAAGTTTATGCGTTAGACGTCTCTAAAGGCGCATTAGACATTGCAAAACAAAATGCTAAATTAAACAAAGTAAAGGTTCATTTTATTAATGCAGACATTTTAAAACCAGAGCAGCACCTAGATTTAGAATTTAATAAATCAAAATTTGATCTTATCATCTCTAATCCCCCTTATGTTAGAGCTATGGAAAAGAAATACATGCATACAAATGTATTACATAACGAACCGCATTTGGCGTTATTTGTAGAAAATGATAATCCATTACTTTTTTACAATAAGATAACCGCATTTGCTAAAAACAAGTTGCAGCCTGATGGCGAATTGTTTTTTGAAATCAATGAATATTTAGGACAAGAAACATTAGAAATATTAAAGCGTTATCGTTTTATAAATCTAGAATTAAAAAAAGATTTTTTCGGGAAGCAAAGAATGCTAAGAGGAGTAATGCCTCATTATCATTCTGCGAATTATACCTCGTAGTGTTAATGTATTAACTGGGGTCTTTAAACCCAAAAACAAAATAATATAAATTATTAATAATTTCTAGAGGGTTAATAGTATTAGAGCGTAAATATGAATATAGAACAACAATTAAAGGAACTGCGAGCCGAACTTCGAGAGCACAATCACAAATATTACGTATTAGACAATGCGACCATTAGCGATTATGAATTTGATATTAAGTTGAAGACCCTTCAAGATTTAGAGGAAAAGCATCCTGAGTTTTATGACGAAAATTCCCCTACATTAAGAGTGGGAGGAGCGATTACGAAAAACTTTAATACGGTTGTACATGCGCATCGCATGTATTCTTTAGATAATTCCTATTCACTTGAAGATTTGAGAGATTGGGAGACGAGAATTAAAAAATTAGTAGATGGTGATATAGAATATGTTTGTGAGCTTAAATATGATGGGGCCTCAATAAGTTTAACTTATGAAAATGGAACCTTACTAAGAGCGGTTACTCGCGGTGATGGGGTTCAAGGCGACGACGTTACCGCAAATATTAAAACCATAAAATCGGTGCCTTTAAAATTAAACGGAAGTTATCCGCCTAAATTTGACATTCGTGGAGAAATTGTTTTGCCCTTGCAAGGGTTTAATAAAATGAATGAAGCCCGTTTGGCTAATGGAGAAGAGGCTTATCGAAATCCCAGAAATACGGCTTCAGGAAGTTTAAAACTTCAGGACAGTACAGAAGTTGCCAAACGACCTTTAGAATGTTTGTTGTATAACTTAAAGGGCACTAATCTAGGGATCGATTCTCAGTTTGAAGGCTTAGAACTGGCTAGAAAAATGGGTTTTAAAGTGCCAAAAGCAGCTCAACTTGCTAAGTCTATTGATGCTGTTTTTGAATTTGTTAACTACTGGGATCATGCAAGGCACGAGTTACCATATGAGACGGATGGTGTGGTCATTAAGGTGAATAGTTTGTATCAGCAAGAGGAATTGGGATTTACCTCTAAAGCACCACGTTGGGCTATGGCTTATAAATTTAAGGCCGAGCAGGTGTCTACAAAATTAAATACTATATCTTATCAAGTTGGTCGAACTGGCGCCATTACACCTGTTGCGAATTTAGAGCCTGTTGAATTGGCCGGAACAACAGTAAAAAGAGCCTCTTTACATAATGCGGACCAAATTGAAAAACTAGATATCAGGATTAATGATGAAGTATATGTTGAAAAAGGGGGTGAGATTATTCCAAAAATTATTGCTGTAGACTTAGCACGTCGTCCTCTAGATTCTGTAAAAACGCAGTACATTACTAGTTGTCCAATATGCGAAACTACTTTGGTACGTATACCAGGAGAGGCAAAGCATTATTGTCCTAATTATAATGGTTGTCCTCCTCAAATTGTAGGGCGTATTCAGCATTACATTTCCAGAAAAGCGATGGATATTGAAGGGTTAGGTGGAGAAACGGTTGCGCTTCTTGTTAATGCCGGTTTGGTAAGTAATTATGCCGATTTATATACGCTAACTAAAACACAGCTTATGCCTTTAGAGCGAATGGCTGAAAAGAGTGCCGAAAATTTAGTTACTGGGGTGGAGGCCTCAAAAAAAATTCCTTTTGATAGGGTCTTATTTGCTTTAGGCATTCGTTTTGTTGGAGAAACAGTGGCAAAAAAATTAGCAAAACACTATAAACGGATAGACGCACTCATGCGGGCTTCAAAAGAAGACTTAGAGCAAGTTGATGAAATTGGCGTTAAGATTGCTGAAAGTGTTATTGATTTCTTTTCCTCCCCAGATAATGTTAAAATTATTGAACGATTACAGCAATATGGGGTACAATTAGAGATTTCTGCTCAAAAGCTAGCCAACCAGACCAATAAGCTTCAAGGTCAAATTTTTGTCGTCTCGGGTGTATTTCAAAAAGTATCTCGAAACGAGTTAAAAAAATTAATAGAAGATAATGGGGGGAAAGTCGCTTCTTCAATATCTGGTAAAACTAGTTTTGTCGTAGCTGGAGATAATATGGGGCCTAGTAAAAAAGAAAAAGCCGATAAGCTTGGGGTCACTTTACTTTCGGAAAATGATTTTTTGAAATTAATTGAATGATGTGTCTAATTTTAAATTTTTACCCTGTTAACAGAGTAAACATGATTGGTTAAAGTTGTAATAATAACTAGCCTTCGGCATTAAAAAATACTTTGTAATAAAACATTTTTTTGTCTTCATCATAGCCTCGTTCTAAATGTTCGCTAGCTGCATCGGGTGCGTCAATATCTAACTTTATTTGTATGTGCGTATCTAATTTTATGTCTGTTTTAATCTTTTTCTTTTCCTTGTTAAGAACGGGTTCAGAGACATCAAACTGATTGCGAATAATAAAATCCTGTCCTCCTTCAAATTCTTTTTTGTAGGCTTCAAATAAATCGATATGCTTGTCTTCTTCAAAAATTTCTTCTTTAAAGTGTTCAATATTTACGACTTCATTATCCTTAAAGTAATCGATAGTTTTAGATAGAAAGATGTGACGTTCTTGCTCACCATAACTTGTTTTTAATATTTCGGTGGAGAATTCTTTGCACAATTCGATATAATTTTGCGTGTGAGAATTCATATCATCGGCATATTTAATATTTAAAAAATTATTGAGCCAATATTGTGCATCATAGCTATTATTATCTACGCTTAGTACAACTCTGCCTTCTGTATCGCTTGTATTTAAGATTAAACAACCTTTATCTACTTTTTTTGAATTAATTCCTTTTTGAACCAAAACATCGTAACTTTTGTTTTCTAAATAGGTTTGAAAGAAATTGGTTTTGTTTTCAATTTTAAAAATGCCAATGGCATCAAAAACCATGTCTTGGTAATTAATGCCCTCAAATTTAGCGATTAAAACATCCCCAGTTTTTATTTGCGCAGAATTAGACTGCTCGTACAAATGTTTTACGATGTTTTTCGAAACCTCAACGAAGTGGTCATCTTCGGTAAGCAATTCATTGGTGTATGCATTAATTTCGTTTAAATCTACATTCGCGTGGTGGTTAAACCTATAACTTTGGACTAAACTCCCAAATGGGCGTAGTAAAAAAGGAAGCATTAATTCGTAACTGTCTTCATCGAAATGCACTTCTTT
>CALDCO010000273.1 GCA_937937185.1 uncultured Flavobacteriaceae bacterium | reverse complement strand
TTTTACAAAAATAAGAGCCTTAAAAAACCAATTATTCATTTTCTGGCAGGGTATTTTAACAAAACAATAATTGAATTTTCTCTGTAAACAGGAAGTTTCTCTATTAATGAATTAACCAGTTGCCATTTCGAATATAAATTTACCCCATAAAAGCAAATTCTTAAACACACTTAAACAGGTTCGAAAAAATAATATGGCTCTATGTCGATTTGAGTGGGTAAGATGAATTTAGTATCTTATTTGAATGATGAATTCACAAGAGATTTTCGCGATTGCTTTAGGACTTGAGAGTCCTTGGTCTATTACAGAATTAAGTTTTGATAAATCCACTTCTCGATTAGATATCCACTTAAGCTTCACTAAAGGCCATAAGTTTGAGGGTAGCGATGGTTTGTCTTATACAGCTTATGATACAGTTGAACGTAGTTGGCAACATTTAAACTTCTTTCAACACCACTGTTACCTACATGCCAGAGTTCCTAGGATAAAACAGGTTAATGGTAAGATACAAACCCAATCTGTTCCTTGGGCTCGTCCCCAGAGTGGTTTCACTTTGCTTTTTGAAGCTTTTTCAATGTTGCTCATTGAGAATGAGATGCCTGTTAACAAGGTAGCTAAGATATTAAAGGTGTATCCCAATAGGTTATGGACAATCTTTAATTACTGGATTTCACGTGCACATAATGCTGATGAGATAGAAGATTTAGAGCAAGTAGGTTTTGATGAGACTTCCACAAAGAAAGGACATCACTACGTAACCACTATGGTTGATCTACAACAGCGTAGGGTGCTTTATGCCTGTCAAGGCAAGGATTCGAATTGCTTAAAAATGAGTGTCCAATATCTAGAAGATAAAGGTGTAGCTATTGATAAGGTCAAACAGGTATGTATAGATATGTCTCCTGCCTTTATCGCTGGATGTAGAGATTACTTGCCCAATGCCGCTATTACTTTTGATAAGTTTCACGTGGTTAAAGAAGTCAATAAAGCAATGGATGAACTTAGAAAACTTGAAAGACAAGGCAATCAGCTATTAAAAGGACATAAATATACCTTGCTTAAAAGCAGACTAACCCCCAAACTCAAAGAAGAAAGGGATTTACTATTAGAATACTATCCACGTTTAGGAGAAGGCTATAGACTCAAACAGTTATTTACAGAATTTTGGGATATAAAGGACAAACAAGAAGCCGAAGGGTATCTCGCTTTTTGGTGCGATATAGTAGATGAATCAAAAATACAACCCTTTATCAAAGCAGCAAATACCATTAGATCTCATTGGACAGGAATTATAAACTATATCGAAAGTAGAATCAACAATGGCATCCTAGAAGGACTTAATTCTAAAATTCAACTCGCTAAAAAAAGGGCTAGAGGATATAGAAATACAAAGAATTTTATAAATATGATTTACTTCATATGTGGTAAACTTAAATTTGATTACCCACTATATTCAACATAGAACCAAATATATTTTCTGTTTTTTAGGTTTCTCCCAGATTAGTTTAATAATTATAAGCTTAGTAATGCACTTAACCTGTCTCATAATTATGTATTTTTATACACCAAAAAAATGAAAATGAGTCACA
The DNA here is from genome assembly GCA_937937185.1 of uncultured Flavobacteriaceae bacterium. GTDB lineage: Bacteria > Bacteroidota > Bacteroidia > Flavobacteriales > Flavobacteriaceae > JAHDGB01. The sequence continues at coordinate 2,156 of CALDCO010000273.1, read as the reverse complement.
TTAATTGGAAAACAGCAAAAGCGTTTACAGATATTACTTATAAGAAAAGTAATGGTGTAGCAAGAATAGCATTTAATAGACCTAATGTAAGGAATGCATTTAGACCAAAAACCACCAAAGAATTGTACGAAGCCTTTTACGATGCGCAAGAAGATACTAATATAGGAGTGGTTTTATTATCGGCTGAAGGGCCATCAACTAAAGATGGGGTGTATTCATTTTGTTCTGGAGGCGACCAAAAGGCGAGGGGTCATCAAGGTTATGTTGGTGAAGATGGCTACCACCGATTGAATATACTAGAGGTGCAACGGTTAATTCGTTTTATGCCTAAAGCAGTAATTGCCGTAGTGCCAGGCTGGGCGGTTGGAGGCGGTCATAGTCTGCATGTAGTATGCGATTTAACATTAGCGAGTAAAGAGCACGCTATTTTTAAGCAAACAGATGCCGATGTTACCAGTTTTGATGGCGGTTATGGCTCTGCTTATTTAGCTAAAATGGTAGGGCAAAAAAAAGCGAGAGAAATCTTTTTTTTAGGAAGAAATTATTCTGCGCAAGAGGCTTATGACATGGGAATGGTAAATGCCGTAATTCCTCATGAAGAATTAGAAGCGACTGCCTACCAATGGGCTCAAGAAATTTTAGAAAAATCGCCCACCTCTATTAAAATGCTAAAATTTGCAATGAATTTAACAGATGATGGTATGGTTGGCCAACAAGTATTTGCAGGAGAAGCCACCCGTTTAGCATACATGACAGATGAAGCCAAAGAAGGAAGAGATGCCTTCTTAGAGAAGCGAAAACCCAATTTTCCCAAACAATGGATTCCGTAAAATGAGCACTATTTCTCATTGGCTCTTAGCCTTTCGTTTAAGAACCTTACCATTATCAATATCTGGTATTATTGTTGGCGCTAGTTTGGCGGCTTATAATGGCTTATTTAAATGGAATGTCTTTATACTTGCTATTTTAGCCACACTAAGTTATCAAATACTGTCTAATTTGGCTAACGATTATGGCGATGGTGTAAAGGGGACAGATAATAACGAACGTATTGGTCCAGAGCGAGCGATTCAAAGCGGCGCTATTAGCCCAAATGCCATGTTAAAAGCCATACAGATTAATATCCTTATTTGCATACTATTAACTGTAGGATTAATTTATTTTGCCTTTGGGACGAAGCATTTTTTATTAACACTACTGTTTTTAAGCCTTGGAATTATTGCGGTTATTTCTGCGATGCGCTATACAATGGGCAATAGTGCCTATGGCTATAGAGGTTTAGGCGACTTATTTGTGTTTGTGTTTTTTGGATTAGTAAGTGTTATAGGTTGTTATACGCTATTCACTAAACAAATAGATCATGTTGTAGTTCTTCCTGCAATTACAATTGGTTTATTAAGTACGGGGGTTCTTAATCTTAATAATATGCGAGACATTATTACCGATGTTACCGCTAATAAAATGACCTTAGCTGTAAAATTAGGGGCTAAACGCGCAAAAAAATACCATTTGTTTTTAATTATTTCTGCAATAATCACATCAACTTTATATGGTATATTGTATTACAATTCGCCATTAAATTTTATTTTTTTTGTGGCCTATATTCCTTTAATATTACATGTTAAAAAGGTCATCAAAATTGAATCGCCTAAAGCTTATGATCCTGAATTAAAAAAATTAGCGTTAAGCACTTTTCTGTTGGCCATATTATTGGCAATTGGTCATTTGCTATGAAGATTCAATATTAAATCAAAAAAATACTAATATTATGAATATCAATTTTTTGGGTCATGCAAGTCTAAGTATTGAAATAGATAATTTTACGATTTTAGTCGATCCATTTATTTCAGGTAACCCCAAAGCGTCTCATATTAATTTAGAAACGCTTAAAGCAGATTATATTTTAATTACACATGCGCACCAAGATCATATTTTAGATGTGGAAGCGGTTGCAAAAAGAACAAAAGCTACAATAGTATCGAATTATGAGATAGTAACCTATTATCAAAAATTAGGATTTAAGGGGCACCCTATGAATCACGGAGGACAATGGGATTTTGATTTTGGAAAAGTTAAATATGTGAATGCGATACATACCTCTTCATTTCCTGACGGAAGTTATGGCGGACAACCAGGTGGCTTTGTTATTGAAAGTA
>CALDCO010000272.1 GCA_937937185.1 uncultured Flavobacteriaceae bacterium | reverse complement strand
ATAAAAACAGAAAAAGGCTGGTTGCATTTGGCTCATGGTGTAAGAAATACAGCTGCTGGTTTGCGTTACACACTATACTTATTTATGACCGACCTTAATGACATTTCTAAAGTGACCTACCAACCTGCCGGACACTTTATGAGTCCCAAAAATAAAGAGCGTGTCGGAGATGTTTCTAATGTTCTTTTTTGTAATGGGTGGATTTGTGACCAAGATGGTACCGTTTATATTTATTACGCTTCTTCCGATACGAGAATGCACGTTGCTGTTTCTAGTCTTAGCAAACTAGTCGATTATGTTATTAATTCTCCTAAAGACAACTATACCTCGGCAAGTGCAGTACAAACTATTATTGACTTAATAGATAAAAACAAAGGATTATATTAATACGCGCTCAATGTGATTAAGTTAAGCTAAATTATTGCCCGTTCGATCGCAGAGAACTCATCACTTAATTGTTTAACAAGGTCTCGACTGCGCTCGACCAGACTATATGCAACTCAAAAACTCTTAACTTAATGACATTGAATGCGCGCTTGGTAATTAAGAACCTGTTTTTCGAATTTTAAATTATAAAACTTAAGACTTAATCGTTTTCATTAAATCGTCATAGGTATAAAATTCTTTTTCATTTTTACTATACAATATATTTGCTCTAATCGCTTTAAGTCCAGTTACTGCCTGTAAATCTTCTAACTCTACAATTTCCACATCGGTTGTTAAATACTGTTTGGATTGTAAAAACTCAATGTACTTTAAGTATTCCCTTTCATCTTCTTTTTGAGAATATACGATCGTTATTTTACCTTTTTCAGTAATGCGTTTGTTTGTCCCTTTAATAAATGCTTTATCAACTCGCTTTTTTACTACTTCGTAACGCGCATTATAAGTCCCATCGACATCAAATTGTTTTTCATCCATTCTAAAACTAACCGATAAAGGCTGATTGAAAACTAAAATCATTGAAGCCACATCTAAAGCAATAGGGAATTGGGATTGCATTTGGTAATAGGCATTTTCCATTTCGCACATCACCTGTAATTGCCACAATCTTAAATTGTATAAATAAATAGGGTTAAAACTTTCTTCTTTAGTAATGGCTTCCCCTATATACATATTGTGTTCTACACCATCGGTTTTAAAACGTTCAAAAAAATGCGGATACATTTTTTGAGCTTCTACTTGTTTTTTATCAAGCAGATTGGCCATTTTTTTATTTACCAAAGTTACCGTTTCATCATAATCCTTACGGTGTTTATAGAGTACCTGTAGCTTATCATCAATACTGTTAAAATAAGAAGTAATTTCCTTGTCTAGCTTTTTAGCCTCATACATGTGTTTGAAAAGTAAATTAAGATCGTTCTGAAAAAAGGCATTAATACTTTGTTCACTATCAACTTGAAAATTAGACTTTAGTTTCTCTAAAAATGTTTCGATTCTAAATAAGTACTGTTCGTAGATAGGTAACTTTTCTAATTTTACAGCCTGTTCTAATATCTTTTTTGCTATGTTTAGCTGAAGGGAGAGGTCTTCTTTTGTGGCCCAATTTCTAGCTTCAGAAGAGCCTTTTATATCTATTTGACCAAATAGAGGATAAACCTCCTCAAAAGCTATTTTATTAAAAGCCACTTGATTCCCATTTAACTGTTCTTTTATAAATCGTTTGGCTTCGTTTTTAAATTTCCAATGCACACTTGGGTGTATCGCCGTACATTCTTTTTGAATAATTGCTTCAATTAAGTTTTCTTCTTCCTCTTTAGAACGCTCGACTGCCGATACAATAAAAGGCATCACATCTATAAGTTTATTGGCATTAATACTATTTAACGCCTTGGGGGTTTTAGAGGCCAGTTCCAAAACGCCCATAAGTCCGTTCTCATTGGCAATTGGTGCTAAAATCGCACTTTTAATGCCTTGCTTTTTAAAGGCTTTAATATGTGGCTTTTGATCTATTTGAGAGGCGACCATACGATCTATATTAGAAATAGCGACGTATTTATTCTCTCTTAACAATTGTTTATACGACCATTTGCATAAAGTGTCTGTGCAACTGTTAACATCGAGTTCGTTTAATAAAAAACTTTGCATTCCTGTACCATAAACACGCTCGAAAACTTCCTCTTCTTTATTGTAAATCGAAAAACCTACTTTTAAATCTTTTAAATTCAACAATGATCTAAAAATCGTTTCAAAACTTTCTATAAAATTTTCTTCCTTACGCTTGTCTTTACCTATTAATTCCGATTTAATATCAGAAATCGCTCGATCGTCTGTTACATCAAAAATATTAGAAATCACAAACCCATTTAAGAGATAACTTTTAGGCGGAAATTTTTCTTTCCACAACTCAATATTATCAAAATTATCTATTAATTCATCGACATCTGCCGCAGTGATTTTAACCGCTTTTTCAGTAGGAATAATTTCTAAAAAATCGGCATTATATAAAATTTTATAATGCCTTAGAATGCCATTTGCATCTGGGATTTTATAGAAAAAAGGCCGCTTTGTATTTAAATGATAACCATAACAAAAACTTAAAATAACGGTGCAAGCAATTATGTAGCGATCGTCTTCTGGCCTATTTTCGACCACCAATTCAAAACCTTCACCAGCCGTTTTTATAATGTTTTGAAAGCGCTTAGACGCATTAAAAATAATATTATGATGAGGAACCGATGCTGTTTTAATTTCATTTAAACTTAAAACCTCACTAAACGCATCTTGTAAAATAAATCGTATTTCTTTTTTGTACTTTTCTAATAAAGCTACCTCACTAAAGCCTTCTCTTAATATTGGAAAGGGTTTTTGAGCCTCTAATATGCGTTTTGCTTTAGTTGCAACAAATTCATCATCACTTTTGGCTAACGCGTCGTAACGCTCCAAAAACTTATTAAAACTCACTTTAAGTTTAAGAGGGGAATCGAGATTATCGTTAAGGTCTATCATTCTAAAATCTTTACAACACTAAATGTACAAACTTATTTAAATTTGTCGTAAAAATTGTGTTTTATTGACAGGCAAATCTGGTTAAAAGTCAAGTGCTTTTTCGTTATGGAAATCCTTAATAACTTAGCCATAATAGTATCTAAAACTAAGGTGAGTTCAACACAAGAAAATTTACGTCAGTCAGAATGATTTTCGATAGAAAATGGTATCGAAGACCATTAAATTTTCAATCAAAAGCCTAATTTCGATACTATTTTTCTTCGTTTCACTCTGAAAAATCACTCAATTTGACGGCTTTTTCATTCTAAATCCTTAGGTCGAACTCACGTTAAAACTAGTTTATAATAGCTACAAGCCAGTGAAATCCAAAAATATCCGAAGCGTCGGGACAGGATAGGACTAAAAATACATCTCGGTTTTCTCTAAAAGGTTAAATTACCTGCCAAGATATAGATAATTCGCCTTTTGTAGCATTTTAGTAAGAATAAGTTATTAGATTGGTAGGACTAAATTTAATTAAGATTAACATTGTATTGAAACCCTTTTTATTTTCTTTTATTTTTTTATTAATCACCTCCATAAAAACAAGTTATGGGCAAAAAATCAATACAAATGGTGGCGTATTATTAAAAGCTGATATTACTTTAGGCAATCAAAACCAATGGATTAAAATAGGTCTTGGAGGGTTTGGAACATTAAGTCTTGGTGATTTTTCAATAGAAAGTGGTTTTTCATTAGCGGCGACACAATTATTAAAAAGACATCACATTAACACCAAAGACCGAAGCTTTACTTATGATGTTTTTGGCTTAATTGGAGGAGGACAAAATAACAACCTTTTAGGATCGTCGGTGTCCAACCAAAACCATTCAATTATCGTAAACCCCTACGGTAAGAACAATTTTAAAGGAGTGGGGATTGGCTTCGAAAAAGAATTATTTAATAACGATCTAAAATCATATAGTATTAGACGAGGTAAAGTAATTATGCGTTATAGCAGTTCTAATTATAGCATCCACATGATATTTTTAAATGATTTTAGGTTTGGCGCATTATTTAATGGCGAAGGTACAGATTATGGAGAAACAGGTACTTTTATTATTGGCTACACCAAGGTTATAAATACCAAAGAAGTGTATCAAGCGGGGGTTGGGCTGTCTTTATTCACACCGCAAGCAAATTATTCTTTAGCACCCAGAAACCCCGTAAACTCAGACGATGGTCGTAAAAATGTTTGGTTTGTACGCGATCCTTATTCACGTCACTTTTATAGCAATATTTACTTGTTTGGCACTTACCAAAACGACATTTATACGTTTCACTCTAAATTAGGCATGAATAGTGAAAAACTTGGTGCTTACATACAAAATAAATTACACGACGGCTTTGGTCTAAACCCGCGCTTCCCATGGAATATTGAGGCAAAAGACAAATTATATTACGAAATAGAAACTGCATTATTCTATCAAACAACTGGTAACAATGACTAAATTAAGACTCCTTTTAGCGTGTGTTGTTTTTTTATTAATGAGCAACTGTGCAACCTATAATACCTTTTATGGTGAAACTGACACCATAAGTAGCTTCTCTTCTAAGTCGAAACGCCTAAATTTGAAAAACACCCATTTAACGGTACTTCCTGAAGCTATTACCAATATAAAATCGCTTCGTATGCTCGATCTTAGCGGAAACACCCTATTAAACCTAGATGAAGCGCTTTTAAAATTGCCAAATCCTGAAAGTCTGGAGGTATTAAGGTTAGATAGTTTAGAGTTAACAAAATTGCCTAAAAGCCTTAGCCGTTTTACGAATTTAAAACAGCTCTCCTTAATTCATAACCCAAATTTAGAATTAGAGTCCGCATTTAAAATCTTGGAAGAACTCCCAATCACGTTTTTAAATTTAAAACACAATCGTCTTACCAGTTTGCCTAAAACCATTTCGACTATAAAAACACTTAGGGAACTAAACTTATCATTTAATCATTTAACTAACGAAAACAGCTATAATTATCTAAGCCAGTTGCCGCTACTTTATTCGCTTTGGTTAGACCATAATAAATTAGAAAAGCTTCCTAAATCTATTGCTACTTTAAACCAAATACGATTTTTATATGTTGGTCATAATCAACTTAAAGCCTTACCAAGAGAAATGAATAAAATGAAAAAATTATGGGTTTTACATACCGAATATAACGATTTTGAAACCTTACCTCTTGTTTTCATAAAGATGCCTTCGCTACTAATGGTACATGCCAATAACAACAAAATAAAAAGTTTCCCAAAAGCCTATGAATCTAAAAAATTCACTCTTAAAGGATTAATCTTAGACAACAATCCTATTAATAGTGCTGAGCGCAAATGGGCAAAAAAACATTTTAGTAATTTCTTTATATTGTCCTTTAAACAAAAACAGTAGCCATAATGAACTCATTTTCGAGACTAACGAAGACTTAAATCCTTAGCATATACCCTGTAACGAGGCCAGATATGTATTACTAGTATGATGTTTACTAATAATTCTGATTAAAATACGACTAAAAACGTCCTCTAAACCCATATATTTAACACTTAAACTTTTTTTTATAGAATAAACAATCATTAAAATTTAAATTATGTATTTTTATTTGTGGAATCTGTTTAAACGCTTTAGTTTTAGTAAAAGATAGTCTCTATAGGCTTTACAGAAGACTTTTTTTCAGTTGCAATCGCTCTTTACGAAACTAAAAAAGTTTAAACGAGTTTATGACAAAACACTTATTTTGATAAAAAAATTGATCATGTTTGAAATTAAATTTAACTACTCTGCTGCATTTTTATTAACACTATTTCTTACCACTAACTTACTTTTTGCCCAGCCAACGCCACCCAATGGAAAAAAATGGGTGAAAATAGAGCAGATGTCTGACGAGTTTAATGGTTCTGACTTAAACCCTTCAAAATGGGCAAAATCGGATCCGCAATGGGCGGGTAGAGTCCCTGGAAAATTTAAAGCGAATACGATTTCTGTTAGTGACGGAAAACTTAAAGTAACCAATTATAAGCTAGATCGTCCTGAAGGACGTTA